>QHVW01000728.1 GCA_003223675.1 Acidobacteriota bacterium | reverse complement strand
CCGACGGCATGCGGCCGAGCTTCCTGCTCGACCTGGAATCCGGCGGCCCCACGGAGATCGACGACCTGAGCGGCGCCGTCTCCCGGCTCGGCCGCCAGGCCGGCGTCGAGACGCCGGTGCACGACGTGGCCACGGCGGCGCTGAGCGCGGGACGAGGAACTTAGGGCAACCGCTGCGCCAGCAGCCATTCGAGCACGGCCGGATCTTCGTAGGTGCGGCTCCAGGCGTCGTGGCCGGCGTCGGAGCTCCCATCTCTTGACTTCCACTAGATACGGGCGCATCTTTGATCGAACAAGACCACACTCTCTATGGATGCGATCGGAGTTTCCTATGGATGAGCTCGACGCTCTGTCGATCCGGGACCTCCGGGCGGTGATCGCCCTCGCCGAGCGGCTGCACTTCGGCCGGGCGGCGGAGGATCTGTCGATCGCGCAGCCCAGCTTGAGCGCCGCGGTCCGGAAGGTCGAGGAGGTGCTGGGGGAGCGCCTGTTCGAGCGGACCTCCCGCCACGTCTCCCTGACCCCCGCCGGGCAGGGCGCGGTGCGGCGCATCCGCTCGGCGCTGGAGGAGATCGCGGAGATCGGACGCGGGGCCGGCAAGGCGCTCCTCACCGGCCGGTTCCGGCTCGGCCTCGTCCCTACGATCGGGCCCTACTACGCGCCGCGGTTCCTCGCCCGCCTGCGGGAGCAGTATCCCAGCCTGGAGCTGGTGCTCACGGAGGCGCTGACCGAAGGTCTGCTCCAGATGCTCCGCCAGCGCTCGCTGGACGCCGCCGTCGTCTGCCTTCCCACCGGCGAGCGGGGGCTGACCGAGACGCCGCTCTTTCGCGAGCCGTTCGTGCTCGCGGTGCCGGCTCATCACCCGCTGGCCGCGATGGCGGAGATCGACCTGGGGCAGCTCGAGCCGCGGGAGATGCTGCTGATGGAGCGCGGCCACTGTCTGCGGGAGCAGATCCTGGAGACCTGCGGCGCCACGCCGGAGTCGGCGCTCAGCCCGTTGCAGGCGGCGAGCGTGGAGACCCTGCGGCACCTGGTGGCGGCGGGAAACGGCTGCGCCATGGTGCCGCGGATGACGCTGGTCTCCGGCGCCGACTGCTCGGGGCTGGTGCGGTATGTCCCCTTCCGCGAGCCGGCGCCGGGGCGCACGGTGGGCTTCGTCTTCCACGAACGCTGCCCGCGCATGGAGGACGCCATCGAGCTGGCCGGCTTCCTGCGCGGGCTGCAACAGACCTCGCGCGCCGCGGACTAGCTCAGGACTAGCTCAGGCCCGCCGCCGGTCGCGGAATGAGGCCACCACCAGCCAGACGCCGACGGCGACGAGGGCGAACGGCCAGAGCCGGAAGAGCCAGTCGTAATCGATGATGGTATAGCGGTCGAGCAGGGAAGCGACGCCGATCAGGGTGAGCAGGACCCCCGCCACCAGCCCCCCCTGGCCGGCCCTGGGAACCTTCGGCATGTCGAGGAGGCCCAGATCCTGGGTATAGCCGTAGTTGATCAACGTCGCCTGCCGGTAGGCGTCGATCACGTTGAAGAGCCAGAAGAAGGCGACCGCCATTCCGAACAGCTCGTGCCCGCGTCCGCTGCTGGTGATGCCGATCAGAGAGACGATGATGAGGAAGAAGATCAGCCCTCGCATGTAGAGGCCGTTGTAGATGTTGCCCATGCCGGGGAAGGCGGAGAGCAGCGCGGCCAGGAAGGGGTTCTTGCGGCTCACGGCGGGCGGCGCGACGGGCACCGGAGCTGGAGCGGGAGCGGTGAAGGCCGGAGCCGGCTCGGGCTCGGCGGCGATCGGTCCGGCGGCGGTCTGCCAATTCTCTGCGGGATTCATTTCGGTCTCCTCACGGGCGCGGCGGATTCGTGCCGTGGGCCCTGGTTGGTAAGGTTCTTGGGAACGGCGTCGAAAATCTGGCTGGAGAGGCGCTCCAGCGAGTCTCGGACCGACCGGCGGGCGGTATCGCCGGCCGCAATGGCGGTCGAGCGCAGCTTCGCGATCTCTTCCCGTCCTCCCTCCTGCGTGCTCTTCACGAGCGGGCTCACCTCCGCGTGGACGGTGTCCAGCACCTCCAGGCCGCGGTGCGCGGCGCGGGAGAGCGCGGGGCCCAGGAGCAGCGCCAGGATCGCGCTGGCGGCCACGGCGTAGCGCGGGCTGCGGAGCCACTCGGGGAGCGTCGGACGGCTCGCCGGCGCGATGGTCCGCAGACGGCGGGTGAGGGCGTCCGGCACCGGCAGCCGGGGGACGGCGAACGGCAGCACGGCGTCCGCCTCGGGTCCGGCGATGGCGCGGAGATTCCGCCGCAGGCTCTCGGGCAGGGGGAGGCGGACGCCGGCCGCGCTCTCCAGGGCGGCAGCGAAGGCCTCGCACTCCGGGCAGGCCCGGCGGTGCGGATGGGCCGACCCTGGGGAGAACCGGGCGCGGAAGCGCCGGCAGGACGCGCTCAGCACGGCTCCACCTCCAGGGCCGGGACGGCGGCGCGGGGCGCGGGTGCGGCGAGCTTCGCGGCGACGCGGCCGGCGAGCTCGATGCGCCCGCGGTGGAGGCGCGATTTGACGGTCCCCACCGGCACCTCCAGCCAGGCCGCGGTCTCCTCCAGGCTCCACCCCTGGAGATCGCGCAGCAGCACGACCTCGGCGAGATCCTCGGACATCGCCTCCAGCTCCCGGTAGACGGTCCGGAGCTGCTGGCGCCGCTGCGCCTCGGCCTGCGGATCGTCTCCCCCGGCGGGCATCAGCGTCAGCACCTCCTCGGAGATGGCGGCGGCGCGGCGCTCCCGGCGGGCGCGGCGGTAGTGGTCAATGCACAGGTTGCGCGACAGGCGGAGCGCCCAGGCAGCCAGCGGCACGTCGCCGCGGTAGAGGCGGAGATTCTGATAAAGCCGCAGGAAGATCTCCTGGGTGAGGTCGTCCGCGTCCTCCGCCGCGCCCGCGAAATGGAGGGCCAGGTTGTAGATGCGCTCGCTGTAGAGCGCCAGCAGCTCCTCCCAGGCGTCCACCCGCCCCGCGGCGGCACGGCGGGCGAGCAGGAGGTCGGGGTTGAGAGGCGGAGCGCTCATCTACCCTTCAAGACGAAATCGGGAGGGAAAAGGTTCTCAGCGCGCCAGAAACGCCTCCGGCTCCGCCCACCGGCCCAGATCAAGCATCGCCTGGAGGGTGTCCGCCAGGGGGGCGCCGGGGCGCTCCTCCAGGTCGCGGCGGATGCCGGCGAGGCTCCGCGCCGTCAGCTCGTGATGCCGGGGAGCGGCCTTCAGGTCCTCCGGGGACATCCGGTGGAAGGAGGCTTCCGCGGTGGACCAGGAGGCGATGAGGCGGGCGATGCGCACGCCGTCGAGGTCGAGATCGGCCCAGATCCGCAACGGCGCTCCGGCGCGGCCGGCGAGCTCCACCAGACGCCGGAAGGCGCGGCCGGGATAGCCCGCCGACCAGGCGATCAGCGCTCCGCGCGCGGCCTCCACCTCGCCGCGGCAGCAGGCCTCGAAGGCGGCGAGGCTCTCCACCGCGAAGAGACCGCCGGCCGAAAAGCCGATCTCGCGCAGGTTTTCCACGGCCTCGCGCGCCAGACCGAGAAAGGGCGCGAAGGCGCGCAGCTCGATCTCTCCTCCCGGCGCGCGGAGGAGGCCGTCCCCTCCCAACAGGGTGACGCTCGCCCCCTCGCGGATGCCGATCTCCGCCAGGGGACCGGCGAGCCGTTCGAGGCGTCCCCGCAAGCCCACGAGAGCCTTGGAGCCGCCGAGATGGCGGGCGGAGAAGACCCGCTCGGCGAGCACCTCGCCGGACTCCGCGTGCACCGCCAGGGCGGCGAGCGCCTGGAGCAGCGGCGCCGGAAAAGTCTCCGCCTCCGGCCCGATCAGGAGGGCCGAGATCTCGACCGCCTTGGGGTGGGAGAGCGCGCTCACCCGCTCCCGCGCCTCCCGGAGCGCCTCGTGGCGGCGGCCCTCCTCTCCCGGCCGGGCCAGCTCGCGGAGGGCACCCGGCCGCAGCAGGGAGACGCTCGCCAGCTCGGGAGGACCGCCGAGCCTCCAGATCGCGGTGAGCCAACCCGCGCGCAGGAAACGCTCGACCCACTCCTCGGCCAGGCTGGCCGGAATGCCCCGCCGGGCGAGATCCGACAGCAGACCTTTCATCGGGACGGTCTCGCGATCCTGGACGAGCGCGCCCGCGACCACCCGGCCGGCCGTGCTGGCGAACGGCGGCGACTCGGGGACCGCCGCTCGCGCCTCGCGCAGCATCGCGGGCCGGATTTTCCGGGCCTGCCGTGTGCGCCCACAGATCTCACAGGAGGAGATCCGCCGCGCCAGCCGCTCCTCCAGCGCACCCAGGCGGGTCCAGCCGGACCAGACCAGCCGCTCTTTCCAGCGGCAGACGTGGGCTTCCCCGTTCATGCTTCGACGGTGTCCAGAAGAGATGTCGTCCCGTTCCGCATTCCGGGCAGGACTATACCTGAAATGCGCGGGATGGAGAGACCTTGTTACGCTTTCTGGGAGTGCCCTGGAGAAATCAGGAGGACTGAGGGGAACCGCTCCTGTCCTTCGTTTCTGCCGCAGGGCCCCGATGGGCGGGGCCGATCGACAGCGAGCAGAACCGACAAGGAGAGAATTCCGATGGGCACGATCACCAATCACAACCAGACCCTGGTCCGCCCCGAGCTCAACATTCGCATCGCCAACCACAACCAGACCGTCGCGCGGCCGGAGGTCGGTATCAACCCCAATCACAACCAGACGGTCGTGCGGCCCCGGCCCCAGATCGTCGTCGGCTTCGATCCCGGCCTGGCCACCAACCACAACCAGACCGTCGTGCGGCTCGTCCCCGGCCTCTCGTACAACCACAACCAGACCCTGGTGCGCCGCTGAGACGTCATGAGGAACGCCGCGGATCGGGGTAGGGAGGGGCCGGCCATCCGGTTGCGGGTGCAGACCCTGGGTCTGATCGCCGAGCGCCGTCAGATCCAGGGAAGATATGGCGCGTCAGAGAGGCTCTACCGCCGCGCCCTCACCCTCGCCGAGGCGGCCTTCCCCGACGATCTCGAGACCGCGGCGCTCCTCAACGGGCTCGGCGTGCTGCACAAATATCAGGGGCGGTACGACGAGGCCGAGCCGGTCTACCGGCGGGCGCTGGCGATCGTCGAGGCGACCCTCGGCCCCGACTATCCGGAGACCGCGTCGCTCTATCACAACCTCGGCGGCCTGGAGCACGCCCGGGGCCGCGCCGCCGCGGGAGAGCCCTGGGCGCGGCGGTCGGTCGAGGTCCGCGAGAAGGCCTTCGGTCCCGATCATCCGGCGGTGGCCGCCGACAAGGCCGCCCTGGCGGCGATCCTCGATGCCCAGGGGCGTTTCGACGAGGCCGAGGCGCTCTATG
>QHVW01000727.1 GCA_003223675.1 Acidobacteriota bacterium | reverse complement strand
GGAGCTCGGCGTCGAGATCGTCCCGACGAACGAGATCCTGGAGGTGGAGTGCGACGTGGTGGCCCCCTGCGCCCTGGGAGCCGTGATCAACGACGAGTCGATCCCCAAGCTGCGCTGCCGGATCGTGGCCGGGGCCGCCAACAACCAGCTCAAGGAGGACCGCCACGGCCAGGAGCTGCACGAGCGGGGGATCCTCTACGCTCCGGACTACGTGATCAACGCCGGCGGCCTGATCAACGTCTACAACGAGCTGGTGGGCTACAACCGCGAGGTGGCCATGCGGATGGCCGGTGGCATCTTCGCCAACATGGCGCGGCTGTTCGAGATCGCCCGCGCGCAGTCGATCCCCACCTATCTCGCCGCCGACCGGCTGGCCGAGGAGCGCATCGCGCGGGTGAAAGGGCTCGGCGGACAGCACTGGGTACGGACGGTCCGGCGGCGCGCGGTGGATCTCTAGACGACTTTTTCTTGGGAGGGACTCCGATGAGCTCTCGTCCTCGCCTCCTGTCCGCGGCGGCTCTCCTGGCTCTTTCCCTCGGAGAGCTCCCTGCCGCCGCCGCTCCTCCGATCTGCGACGGCTCGACGTCCCTCACGCTGATCGGCATGGACACCGCGTCCGGCCGCACCCTCTTCGCCATGCCACCGACCGCGGACGGCCAGTCGAGCTGGATCGTGGAGCTCGACGGCGACGGCCGGGAGGCCCACGCCTGGCCGGACAACCCCAAGGGCCGCTATGGCGGCTCGGTGGGACCGGGTCCGGTGGTGGCCGCCATCCCCTGCGGGCCCTCCTGCATCCAGCCGGTGCGCTGGAGCGCGGGCACCTGGGAGCCGCTGGGAGAATCCCTTTCCGCGCCGACCGCCTCGACCGCGGACCCGACCTACGACCAAGCCGGAGCGCCCTGGTTCCTCCTCCATGGAGTGAGCGGCAAGGCCGGCCAGGAGCAGGCCTGGGCCTTCCGCTACGAGGGGAAGGACTGGCGGAACCGCGGCTCGATGGTCGTCGCCGCCGTGGGCCAGCCCTCGGCGCTCCCCGCTCCACAGCGCAAGGACGGCGTCCTCACCGGTACCGGCCTCTTCTCCGCCTCCGGTCCGCCGGAGACCTGGGTGAGCGGCCTGCCGGGGATCACGGCGGAGCGGCGGGGGCAGCTCATCGCGCTGACCGGCACCTCGGCCGCCTACGTCTCCGGGGACGGAGTCGTCTATCTCTCGGGGGATTCGGGAAAGACCTGGCGCCGCTCGACCTGGACCCCGTGGGGGACGCAGGGCGCGGTCGGCATCTGGCGGCAGGGGAAGGATTACTGGGTGGATTTCCCCTTCGGCGACCACCGGGGCGCGCTCCGTCTCGTCTGGTTCGACCACCGGATCCCCTCGGAGGAGAAGGTCGTCCTCTCCCGTCTGACCCCGAGCGGCGACTGGCTCAAGCTGACCGAGATCCCCGGCGAGGTGAAGACCAAGAACGGCGAGAAGCTGGGCATCACGCAGATCCTGGTCCCCAAGGGGGACACCTGGATCCTCCTCACCGGCTGCGCGGCCACGGCGCAGGGGTCCGGCCTGGTGCTGCGGGTGTTCGACGGCAAGGCCATGTCCGAGCCCCGGTTCGTGCCGCTGAAGACGGCCGCAAAATAAAGGGGCGGCCCTGCGTGGCCGCCCCATAGGCGCGGAATCGGGGATCAGGCGTGGACCGCCGCGGCGGCCGGGATGCGGAGCTTCTGTCCGGGGAAGATGGCGTCCGGGTCCTTGAGCATCGGCCGGTTGGCCTCGAAGATCAGGTGGTACTTGTTGGCGTCGCCGTAGACCTCCCCTCGCTGTTGCCGAGCAGCAGGACGATCTTCTCCTTCTCCTCCTGGCTGTTGACCTTCCCCTTCACCGTGACCTTGTCCCCCTCGACGTCGATGAACAGGTCCTGGACCTTGAATCCCATCTGGTTGACGAGGTTGGCGAGCGCGGTCTCCTTCTGCTTCTCCTGGAGCTGGGCGGCCTGCTGCTGGGACGGTCCCTGGGGAGCCGCCTGGGCGGGGCTCTGCGGGTGCTGGCCCTGGGAGGTCTGGTTGACCGGCCGGCTCTGCTGCTGGTTATGGAGACCAAGATCGAGCTTGTGGCCCACGTTCTTGACGAAATCGATGAGACCCATGCGGTCCTCCTTCACTGTGCGAGTGGTTCGTGGAGTGGAGGCGCGGCGGCCCGGCCGCCGGTTCCGGAGGGAGGAGGTTGCAAGATGGTTGCCGGGAAGGCCGGCTGGGGACACATCAGTAATGGTAGCGACAAGCCAGAATCCGGATCTTGGATTCGGAGACCTCGTAGACGAGCCGATGCTCCTGGTCGATTCTCCGTGACCAGCAGCCAGCCAGATCGTGTTTCAACGGCTCCGGCTGGCCAGGACCGCTGAAGGATTCCGCTGCACGGATTCGATGAGCTTGATGACTCTCAGCGCCTTCTTCCGATCCTGCTCCACCCACCAGGCGAGATCAGAGAACGCCGCCGGATCAAATTCCAAGCTTCTCACGGACCTCCTCCAGCGACACCCCCTCCCGGCGCTCCCTGGCTTCGAGGAGGCGCCGCTTCATGGCTTCGCTCTGGAGGAGGTAGGCGGTCTCCCGCTCGGACGAGATCTCGCGCCAGACATCGATCGGGACGATGACAGCGGTCGGGTTGCCTTCTTCGTCCGAGACGTACTGGAGGTCGATCAACGGTTGTGACATGGCACCATGATAGCCGAACCGCGCTCTATCCCCGCCGCCCGATCTCCTCGGCCATCTGCTCCACGACCTGGTCGATCGTCAGGTCCGAGGAATCGATGAAGGTGTAGGAGGGGTCGCGGGTCAGGGGGGAGTCGGTGCGGGTGCTGTCGCGCAGGTCGCGGCGGCTGATCTCGCCGACGACCTCGTCGAAGGTGACGGCGCGGCCGGCGGCGGTGAGCTCTTCGTAGCGGCGCTTGAAACGGACGTCGGAGCGGGCGTCGAGGAAGAACTTGTACGGGGTGCCGGGGAAGACCCGGGTGCCGATGTCCCGCCCCTCGAGGACGGCGCCGAAGTGTTCCGCGGCGTCGCGCTGGAGGAGGACCATGCGCTGGCGCACCTCCGGGTAGGCGGCGATCGCCGAGGCCGCCTCCCCCACCTCCGGGGTGCGGATGCGCGGCTCGACCGGCTCGCCGTCGAGGAGGACCTCGAAGCTGCCGTCCTCCCGGCGGCCCAGACGCACGTCGGCCTCGCTCGCGATGGCGATCACGTCCTCGCGGTCGAGCGGATCCACGCCGCTCTCCAGCACCTTGAGGCCGACCGCCCGGTACATGGCGCCGGTGTCGAGGAAGGGGACGCTCAGCCGTTGCGCCAGCCGCCGCGCCGCGGTGCTCTTGCCCACCCCTGAGGGGCCGTCGATGGCCACGATCAGCGGCGGATGGCTCATCGGCGTGCCTTGGGCTTGCGGGCGGCCTTGCGGACGGGCGTCACCTTCTTCGCGGCGGCCCGTTTCGGCGGCGCGGCTTTCCTGGCCGGAGCGGCCTTCCTGGAAGCCGGCTTCTCCTCCTCGGGGCCGCGGGCGGACCTCAGGAGCTTGCGGACCTCCTGTTCGCTCAGCTCCCGCAGGGCTCCCACCGGCAGCTCGGGATCGCGCAGCGGGCCGATCGCCACCCGGCGGAGCTTCTGCACGGGGTGGCCAATCTGGAAGAACATCTCGCGGATCTGGCGGGTGCGACCCTCGGTGATCTCGACGATCCACCAGGAGTTGTCGCTCTCCGGCTCCCCGCGGCGGCGGGCCGCGGTGGGCTTGAAGGGGTTGCGGGCGGTGATCCTGGCCGGAGCGGTGCGCTTGCCCTCGATCAGCACGCCGTTGCGCAGGCGGTCGAGCTGCGATTCGGTGGGCGTCCCCTTGACCTTGAGCTCGTAGGTCTTGGTGCTGCCGTAGCGGGGGTGGGCGATCCGCTGGGCGAATTCGCCGTCGTCGGTGAGCAGGAGCAGCCCCTCGGTGTTGTAGTCGAGGCGGCCCACCGGAACCAGGGCCTTGCGCATGCCCGGCGGCACGAAGTCCATCACGGTCTTCCGCCCTTCCGGATCGGAGACGGTGGACATCACCTCTTTGGGCTTGTTGAGGAGGAGGTAGCGGTGCTCCTGGGAAGCCGGCTGCACCCGCTTGCCGTCCACCTTGATGGCGTCCCGCTCCGGGTCCGCCTTGTCGCCCAGCCCGGCCACCCGGCCGTTGACGGTGACGAGCCCCTGCTCGATCAGCTCCTCGGCCTTGCGGCGCGAGGCGACCCCGGCGCGGGCCAGGATCTTCTGGATGCGCTCCTCGCTCATGGCCTTCCCCTCTCCCGGTGAGGCCTCACGTCGTCTCCGTCTCCCGCTCCTCCAGCTCCGCCACCTCGCGCAGGAAGGCCTCCTCGCGGTCCTCGCCGGCCGCGGCCTCCTCGCCGCCGCCATGGGAGATCCCCGCCATCTCGGCGAGCCGGGCCATCTCGCTGGCGTCGCCCGAGCCGAAGCTCTCTTCGAGCTCCTCCAGCGGCGGCAGGTCCTTCAGGCTGTTGAGGCCGAAGTGGACCAGGAACTCCCGCGTGGTGCCGTAGAGGAAGGGCTTGCCCACCACCTCCTTGCGGCCCACGATGCGCACCATCCGCCGCTCGAGCAGGGTCTTGAGCACCCCGGCCGGGCTGACGCTGCGCAGCTCCTGGATCTCGGGGCCGGTGATCGGCTGGCGGTAGGCGATGATGGCGAGGGTCTCCAGCGCCGCCATCGAGAGCTTGTTCCCTCCCGAGACGTCGAAGAAGCGGCGCAGCCAGCCTACCATCTCGGGACGGGTCGCCAGGCGCACGCCGCCGGCCACGTCCTCCACCAGCACGCCCCGCCCCTCCTCCCCCGCGAAGCGGGCGAGCACCGCCTCCAGCGCCTCGGCCGCCTGCTCGCGCTCCTCCTCGTCGAACAGCTCCAGCAGCTTGGTCCGCGGCACCGGCTCGGAGGAGACGAAGAGGATCGCCTCCAGAGCCGCCTCCATTTCACTCCGCTCGGTCATACGCCGATCGCCTCCCGGTCAACGTCTCCCAAATCGCGCGTGGTGCGGTAGAGCAGGATGTCACCGCTCTCGGTCTGGTGGACGCGCACCAGGTTGAGACGCGCCAGCTCCAGCACGGCGAGGAAGGCGGAGATGGCCTCCGCCCGGCAGGTCATAGCGGACGAGGGCGGTCTTGAGGGCCCCCAGGAGGTCGAAGAGCGACACCTCGCCGAGGTCGATCGTCTGCTCCTCGTCCTCGGGGAGAGAGGGGAGCGGCTGCGGCTTGCGGGTCCAGATCCCCATGCGCAGCCGGTCCACCTCGGCGAACGACTGCGCGACCTCCTTGAGGCGCCGGTATTCGAGCAGGCGGTCGACCAGCTCCTGGCGCGGATCCTCCTCGGGCTCCCCCTCGGCCTTGGGCGGGCGCGGCAGGAGCATCTTGGACTTCAGATGGATCAGCAGCGCCGCCTCGTAGACGTACTCGCCGGCCACGTCCAGGTTCAGCACCTCCATGAGCTGGAGGTAGGCGTGGAACTGATCGCAGATCGTGGCCACCGGGATGTCCGTGATCTCCACCCGGTTGAGCTTGATCAGGTGCAGCAGGAGGTCGAGCGGCCCGTCGAAGATGGGCAGGTGGACCTGCCACGATCCGGGCAGGCCCGCGGGACCCTCCCCCTCCTCCTCCACGGCTTCGGGCGCGGG
>QHVW01000726.1 GCA_003223675.1 Acidobacteriota bacterium | reverse complement strand
AGCCCAACGCGACCGTGATCCAGCTCTCCCCCCTCACTACCCGGGGCAGAGGCTCTCGGAGCGAGGTCCAAGCGGATGCCTCCCGGCGGCTCACCCTCATCCTGTACCTCCCCGGGCCGTCGAGCCGAGCCGCTCGATATCGGGCGGAGGTCTTTCGCGGTGACGGCAGCAAAGCCCTGGAGGTTCCGGGGCTGGTTTTCCAAGAGGATCTCGAAGGCGTGAGCCTGGAATTGTCGCGAGACGAGATCGGACCTGGGGACTACCGGCTCCGCCTCTTCGGCGGCACCGGCAAGGGCGCGCCCGAGAAGCTCGCCGCGGAGTATCCATTGCACGTCGAGCCGCGCCGGGGAAGGCCCTGACCTTCATCCCGAATGCCCCGGGGCCACGTAGTACCAGGGTGGAGACCCTTCGATCGCGGAGCGATAACCGACCATGAGAGCCCATCCCGTTGCCGGGCTCGCCCTGTGCATCCTGCTCGCCTGCCACGGCCGGCCGGACCACCCGCCCTCGGTGCCACGGTCTGAACCGGTGCCGGTCCGTCTCCGGGTCGGCGCCGTTTTCGAGTCCGCCATGGCCAGGGGCGAAACCCAAACCTATCTCCTGGACCTCACCACGGGCACCTTCGCCGATCTCGCCGTGGATCAGCGTGGGATCGACGTCGCCGTGACCGTGAAGGGTCCGGACGGCCGCCAGCTCGCCACCTCCGACAGCTTCTTCGGAGCCTGGGGCGCCGAGTCGGTGCCGGTGATCGCGGAGCGATCAGGCCAGTACCGGCTGGAGGTCCAGCACTTCGCCACCGGCACCCTGGAGCCTGGAGGAAAATACGAGGCGCGGCTGGCGGTATTGCGCCCCGCCACGCCCCGCGACCGCGAGCGGATGGCCGCCGAGCGTCTCTTCGCCGCGGCGGCCTACCGCCAGGCCCTGTCCGGTTTTCGCGCCGTGGGCGAGCGCGAGCGGGAGGCCGGCACGCTCTACTCCCTGGCCCAGACCGGCTCCGATCTCAACCAGGCAAGGCAAGCCCTGGGGCTCTTCCGCGCCCTGGGCTGGCAGCACGAAGCAGGATGCACGCTGAGCCTCCTCGGCTTGCTTTACAGCTCCAAGGGCGAGTACCGCCAGGCCATCGCGCTCTACGGCGAGGCTCTCGCCCTGAGCCGGCGTCTGGGCGAGCGGTCGTCCGAGGCCATGGTCCGCCAGAATCTTGGCACGGCCTACCGAATGCTAGGCGAGAACGGAGAGGCCATCGCATCCTACCGGCAGGCTCTGGACCTCTGGCATGCGGTGGGGAACCGGAGCCGGGAGGCGGACACCCGTTCCAGCCTCGGGAATCTCTACCAGTCCCTTGGAGATCCCCAGCAGGCCCTGGACCAACTCGCGCCGGCCCGAGAATTCTTCGTCGCCGCAGGCAAAGCGCGGGAGGAGGCGCAGACCCTGACCTCCATGGGCAATACCTACAGCCGGATGGGCCAGGGGCAGACGGGCGCCGAGCTCTTGCGGCACGCCTTGACGATCGAACGGCGGATCGGCGACCGGCAGGGCGAGGCGCTGACGCTCAACGACCTCGGCTGGGTCTACATCCTGCTCGACGACTGGCGGCAGGTCCGGGAGTGCTTCACCCAAGCCCGCAATCTGTATCGGCAGGCTGGCGATCGGCCCGCGGAGGCCGTTGCCCTCGCGAACGTCGCCTGGGCCGACCTCAGGGCAGGACGATCGCGGGAGGCGATCGCGGAATTCGAGGAGTCCCTGCGGCGGCTCGCCGACTTCGGCGACCGCACGACCGGCGCCTTCGCTCTGCTCGGTCTGGCTCAGGCGCGACGAGCCCTGGGAGATCTCGCGGGGGCCCGGGCGGCGGTCGGGAAAGGCATCGCCTGGATCGAGTCGCTGCGAGGCACTTCGGCCAGCCCGGAGATCCGCACCTCGTTCTTCGCCAGCAAGCAGGAACTCTACACCTTTGAGGTGGACCTGCTGATGGCGATGCACCGCCCCGACGAGGCCCTGGCGGCGAGCGAACGGATCAAGGCGCGCGGTCTGCTCGATCTGCTGGTGGAGTCCAGAGCCGACCTCCGGCGCGGCGTCGATCCCGCTCTCCTCGCCCGGGTGGACGAGGCCGGCCGCCGGGTCAACGAGGCCGATCGACTGCGCTGGAAGCTCCGGAATGCGCAGGCCTCCAGCGAGCGGCAGGAGGCCGCTGAGCGGGCGTTGCGCCAGGCGCTGGCGGATTCCGATTGGGCCCAGACCGAGCTGCGCCAAGCGAGCCCGGCCTACGCCGCCCTCACGCAGTCCCGTCTCTTGAGCTTGCCGGAGATCCAGCGGCAGGTCCTGGACGCCGATACCCTGCTCCTCGAATACCATCTGGGCGGCGAGCGGAGCTTCGTCTTCGCCGTCACCCCGGATCGGCTCGACGCCTTCCCGCTGCCGGGGCGCGCGAAGATCGAGGAGGCGGCCCGGCGCGGCTACCGGCGGCTGGAACGCAGCCATGGGGCCCTGGCGCGGCTCCCCGCCGCGGATTCCCAGGACGAGCTCTCGCGGCTCCTCCTGCAACCGGTCGCGGGGCTCCTTGGACACAAACGGCTGCTGATCGTGCCGGACGGCGCCCTCTTCTATCTCCCTTTCGCGGCGCTCTCCGTTCCAGGCTCGTCCGAGCCGCTCGTCGCCGCTCATGAGATCGTGATCTCTCCCTCCGCTTCGGCCCTGGCCGTATCCCGCCGCGAGCTCGCCGGCCGCCGGCCCACCCCTGGCACCCTGGCGGTGGTGGCCGATCCGGAGCTCGACACCAGCAACGGGCAAGACGGCTTTCAGCCTCTCCAATATTCCGGCGGCGAAGCAAAGGACCTCCTGGCCCTGGTGCCTTCGGACCAGCGGCTCGCCGCCCTCGGTTTCGACGCCAGCCGCGAAACGGTGCTGAGCGGCAAGCTCGCGCGCTACCGCATCGTCCACCTCGCCACCCACGGCGAGCTCGACACGGAGCATCCGGAGCTGTCGAAGCTCATCTTCTCCCAGGTGGACGAGCACGGCAGGCCGCGGGGCGAGGACGGCTTCGTGTGGGCCCATGAGATCTACGGCCTGCGCCTCCCCGCCGACCTGGTGGTCCTCTCGGCGTGCAGCACGGCCCTGGGCAAGGAGATCCGCGGTGAGGGCCTGGTGGGGCTCACCCGCGGCTTCCAGTATGCCGGCGCCCGCGCCGTGCTGGTCAGCCTCTGGGAGGTGGACGACCAGGCCACGGCCGAGCTGATGAAGGTCTTCTATCGCGGGATGCTGGAGCATGGACAGCCCCCCGCCACGGCCCTGCGCGCCGCTCAGGAGACCCTACGGCGCCAGCCGGGGTGGGAGGCGCCGTACTACTGGGCCGGCTTCGTCCTCCGGGGGGACTGGCGAGCCGGCCGACCGCGCCCAACGCTAAACCGATCCGCGTCGACGGGATCTGTCCACAATGGATCCGAGCCACGCGGCTTTTCAAGGAGGAGCCCATGAGATTCCAGACCCCGTTCCTCGAGCACGGCCCCATCGCGACCGACGGTCCGGTAGACACCAAGAACCCACCCTGGAGCGGTCCGCCCCCGCCCCCCGAGTCGTAACGCGCTCCAGCCCGACGTCCCCGGCCGGCCCGCCAATTGGCGGGCCGGCTCCTTTTTTGGACCTAACCCATCCGCCCGCCGTCCGGATCTACCCTTGCGATCCCAA
>QHVW01000725.1 GCA_003223675.1 Acidobacteriota bacterium | reverse complement strand
GCTGGAGCACCTCGTGGGTCACCTCCGGCATGCGGGTGACGGCGAGCTTGAAGACCGCCTTGCCGTCCATCGTCGGCACCGTGTCCGCCGCCTGGATCATCTCGCAACTGACGAACGGCCGGCGCGCCGAGCCGCCGCCGGGGACGTAGAGGATGTCCCGGTGGTTGCCGTCGCCGTAGAGCGCCGAGGCGAGGATGCCCCGGCCGTCGTCCTCCCGGGCCCGGAAGACCATCGCTCCCGCCCCGTCGCCGAACAGCACGAGGAGGTGCCGGAACTTGGAGTTCCACTGGAAGTCCTCGTCTGAAAGAGGGCCGGGGTCGCGGCCGTGCAGCACCTCGAAGGTGCGGTCCGAGAAGGGCATCAGCGAGGTGTGGACGTCGGTGCCGACCAGCAGCACCGTGCGCGCGGCGCCCCCCCGGATCAGGGCGTCGACCACCTGCAGGCCGTAGGCGAAGCCGGCGCACTGCTGGCGGATGTCGAGCGCCGGCAGCGGCCGCAGGCCCAGCTTCTGCTGGACCAGGGTGGCGGTGCCGGGGAAGTAGTGATCCGGGGTCATGGTGGCGCAGACGAGGTAGTCGACCTCTTCGAGGCCTGCTCCGGCGTCCGCGAGGGCCGCGCGGGCCGCCTCGGCCCCGAGGTCGGAGGAGGCCACCCCGCGCTCGACGTAGTAGCGGGTCACGACGCCGCTGCGCTCGCGGACCCACTCGTCGCTGGTCTCGATGATGCGGGAGAGCATCGGGTTGTCGACCTTCAGCGGCGGGACGCAGATCCCGGTCCCCGCGAGCACGGCACGAGCTTGGGTCATCGAAACGATCTCCTATCAGGCTCTATTGGGGAGGCTCCTCGCCCGGAGGGAGGAACGGGGCGGCGGTCACGCGGCCTTGGTAGAGCACCGTCACGTCGCCGTTCTTCACGAAGCGGTAGAGGGGGGACGGGCGCTTGCCGTCGAGCCCGGAGGGCGCGTCCGTGCCGTAGACCCAGACCTCCAGGGGCGGCCCGTTGCGGACGGGCGACACCTCGTGGTCGATCTTCTTCGGCAGCCCATAGAGCACGTAGATGGTGCCGCGGTCGCTGTGGCGGCCGAGCAGGCCGGCCTCGCTGAACTGGCGGTCCGCGTTGGCCGAGCGCTTCTCGAACTCCTGGCGGAGCGGGTTGCCCGGCTTGTCGGGCGTGGGGTTGTGCTTCTGCCAGAAGCGCTCGACGAAGGCCGCCGCCTGCTGGTCGTCCTTGAGGGTCAGGAGCTCGTTGATCTCCTCGGGGGTGGCGAGGCGCGAGGCGGCCCCCACCAGCCAGTCGGAGTAGTCCGGCCCCAGGGCGGGGTTGATCAGCTCCGCCCGGGAGCGGGAGGGGGCCGAGGCCCCACCGCAGCCGGCGGCGAGAAGGAGGAGCAGCAGGAGGAGCGGGCCGCGCTTATTCATGACCGGCGGAGCAGGTCGAGGAACTCCTCGCGCACCTGCTTCTGGTGGAAGATGCCGCGGAGGGCCGAGGTCACGGTGAGGGCCCCGGGCTTCTTGACGCCGCGCATCTCGACGCAGAGGTGCCGGGCCTCGATGACGACCATGGCGCCGAGCGGCTGGAGCTTCTCCTCGAGGTAGGTCACCACCTGCTCGGTCAGCCGCTCCTGGAGCTGCGGCCGCTTGGCGTAGAACTCCAGGATGCGGGCGAACTTGGAGAGCCCGAGGATGCGCTCGCGGGGGATGTAGGCGATGTGGGCATGCCCATAGAACGGCACCAGGTGATGGGCGCACATGGAGTAGAAGGGGATCTGCTTCTCCATCACCATGTGGCTGTAGCCCTCCTCGTTGGGGAAGGTGGTCACCTTCGGCTCCGCCCCCTCGGCCAGCCCGCCGAACATCTCGATGTACATCTTGGCGACCCGCAGGTCGGTCTCGGCGAGGTTGGGGTCCTTCAGATCCAGCCCGAGCGCCGTCAGGATCCCCCGCACGTGGTGGGCGATCGTGGCGAGCTTGGCGGCTTGCGCGTCGTCCAGCTCGGTCATCGCGATCGGCGGGATGTGGCCCGGGACGATGACTTCGGGCTCGTGGCTGCTCATGATCGGCTCCTTCCAACGTCTCTCGAACGGCCCTCTATCCTACACCAGGGGCCTGCGCCAGGGCGGCCGGTAGCGATTTTGCAATCAGCCTTGAGGCACCGGGTGCCTCGCGGGAGGCATCCCTCAGCAAGGAGGAAGCGATGCCCTACAGCGTGATGATCTGGCTGGTGGACCGCGAGCACGTGCCGAGCGGCCTGGAAACCCGGGAGACTCGCCACGACCCCGTGCTCAACCCCGGCGCGGCCTCGGGCGTGACGGCGCCCCCGGCCTTCGACCGGCTGAATTACGGCTTCTACGAGACCGAGGACGAGGCCAAGGCCGCCCTCAAGGACATCAGCAAGGACCTGGAGAAGAGCTCGCCCGTCCAGGTCAAGAGCGGCAGCCGCACGTTCCTGATCCCGGCGAGCCGGGTCCACTACATCGTCTGCGAGGAGGTCACCCGGCCCAAGGACGAGCCGGAGGAGGTGGGGTCGTACGCCCACGCCGGCGCGGCCCACGCCACTGCCTGAGCCCAACCAACTTTTCTGGAAGGAGGAAGTATGCCCCCGACCAACGCCCGAGACCTGATGACCGACAGCCCGGCGGTCTGCACCCCGGAGACCAGCTCCCAGGACGCCGCCCGGATGATGCAGGACAACGACTGCGGGAGCCTGCCCGTCGTCGAGAGCCGTAATTCCATGAAGCTGGCCGGGATGGTGACCGACCGCGACCTCGCCCTCCGCGTCCTCGGCCGCGGCCTGGACGCCAACACCCCGGTCCGCGAGGCGATGACGAAGAACATCGCCTCGGTCAAGCTGGAGGACAGCCTCCGGGACATCGAGCGGGTCATGACCGGCCAGCAGGTGCGCCGGGTCCCCGTGGTCGACGGCCAGGACCGGGTCGTCGGCATCGTCGCCCAGGCGGACCTCGCCCGCGAGCTCGGCACCTCGCAGGAGGTCGGCCGGGTGGTGGAGAAGATTTCGCAGCCGTAGAGGCTATGATGCGAGGGGCAAGGAGGGCGCTCATGCTCTACGACCTCTCGCCCACCATCCGTCCGGAGACTCCGGTCTGGCCGGGGGACACGCCGTTCCAGACTCGTCTGAGCTGGTCGATCGCCGACGGGGCCAGCGTCAACCTCTCGGCGATCACCACCACCCCGCACCTGGGGTCGCACGCCGACGCGCCGTTCCACACCGAGCCGCGGGGGGAGGGGATGGCCGA
>QHVW01000724.1 GCA_003223675.1 Acidobacteriota bacterium | reverse complement strand
AAGGGATGAAATTGAAGGGGATCAAACCGGAAAGGGAGCCATGGAGAAGTTCCACATCGTGGGGCCGACGCGCCTCACCGGCCGCGTCGCCGCCAGCGGCGCCAAGAACGCCGCCCTGCCGGCGCTCACCGCCAGCCTGCTGACGGACGAGACGCTGACCCTCCACTGCGTGCCCCGGGTGCGCGACATCCGCACCCTGCAGAAGCTGCTGGACCATCTGGGGATGGAATCCCAGGAGGAGGCCGGCGCCATCCGCCTCCGCCGCGAGCGGCCGAACCCGGAGCACGACGCTCCCTACGATCTGGTGAAGACCATGCGCGCCAGTGTCCTGGTGCTCGGGCCGCTGCTCGCCAAGGAGGGGCACGCCCGGGTGTCGCTCCCCGGCGGCTGCGCCATCGGCGTGCGGCCGATCGACCAGCACCTGAAAGCGCTCGCGGCGCTCGGTGCCGACGTCCAGCTCTCGCACGGCTACGTGGATGCCCGCGCCTCGCGGCTGGTGGGCACCCGCTTCCGCTTCGACATGCCCACGGTTACCGGCACGGAGAACGTGCTGATGGCCGCGGTGCTCGCCCAAGGGACCACCGTGCTCGAAAACTGCGCCCGCGAGCCCGAGGTGGTCGATCTGGCGAACCTCCTCAACGCCATGGGGGCCCGCGTCTCGGGAGCCGGCGAGGGGACGATCGTGATCGACGGCGTCGAGGAGCTCGGCGGGGCCGAGCACACGATCATCCCCGACCGGATCGAGGGGGGGACCTATCTCATCGGCGCCGCGATGACCGGCGGCGACGTGCTGCTCGAGCGGGCCAACGCCGCCGATCTGGCGCCACTGCTGGACAAACTGGCCGAGGTCGGGGTCCGGGTCGAGGTGACGGCGGAGGGGGTCCGCGTCCGCGCCGACCAGGGGGTGGCGGCCCGCGATCTGGAGACGGCGCCCCATCCGGGCTTCCCCACCGACCTCCAGGCGCAGTACATGGCACTGATGACTCAAGGCTTCGGAGTCTCCACGATCAGCGAGACCATCTTCGAGAACCGCTTCCAGCACGCTCCGGAGCTGATGCGGATGGGGGCCGACATCCGGGTGGACGGCGGCAAGGCGCAGGTGCATGGGCCGACGCGCCTCACCGGCGCCGGGGTGATGGCGACCGATCTGCGCGCCTCGGCCTGCCTGGTCCTGGCCGGCATCGCCGCCGAAGGGGAGACCGTGGTGGATCGTATCTACCACCTGGATCGTGGCTATGAGCAAATGGAATTGAAATTGCAGAGCCTCGGTGCGCGAGTCGCGCGGTGGTCGGTTCCCATGAGTGCTTGAGAGCGCCGGTTCTGGCGCCTCGGGCCGACCTCCGTCCTCTGGAATGCTCGGTACCTTCGCTCTGATCCTCGCTGCCACCGCCGCCGCGGACCCGCGGCCCGAGCTGGTCGAGCTGCAGCTCGCCGGCCAGCACCGGCAGGCCCTCGCCCGCGTGGAGCAGGAGCTCGCCGAGCGGCCGGAGCCCTCCCGCAAGCTCGGCCTCGACTACCTACGCGGCCATCTCCTCGACACCCTGGGGCGCTACGAGGACGCGATCGGCGCCTTCGCCCGCACCCTGACGGCGAGCCCTTCGCTCAAGCTCCACGCTTTCTACTGGATGGCGTACGACCAGGACCGTCTGGGGCATCCGGAGGTGGCGTCGGGGCTGGTGGCGAACACGGTCGCCGGGGATCCGTCCTCCCCTCTGCTCCCCGAGGCGGTCCGGCTCCTCGCCCGGACGATCGTCCGCGGGGGGGATTGCAGGATCCTGCAACGTCTGCGGGCGGAATCCATGCCTCCGCCACAACGGCGGGAGATCGAATTCGCCCGGGGGGAATGCGCTCTCCATGGCTATCCCGAGGTCGCGCGGAGTGTCTTCGTGAGCCTGCTCGGGGAGAGCCAGGACGACGAGATCGCCCGCCTGGCCGCCGAGCGGCTCGCCACCATCATCTCCGAGTCCGAGCACGGGCGGGTGCCGCTGCTGATCGGCATCACCTTCCAGAAGCACAACGACTTCGACCGCGCCCTGATCATGCTCCAGCGGGCTCTCGGCAAGGGGAACGGCCTCCCGGCGCGCGAAGCCTACGAGACGCAGGTCCGGATGGGGGAGATCGAGCTCGCCCAGCAACGCTGGGCCGAGGCCTCGCTCGCCTTCACCCGTCTCGCCAACACGGCGAGGACCGCCGCCGACCGTGCTCGCGCCCTGCACCTGGAGGGGCGCGCCCACGAGCTGCAGGGGGCGGTGGCGACGGCGGACCGGAACTTCCTCCAGGCCTACGCCGCCGAGCCGCAGGGGGCTTGGGCCGCGCGATCGCTCCTCTCCGCCCTTCGCGTGGAGTGGCGGGCCGGCTCCGAATCCCAGGCCCTCTCGCTCTACGAGAAGCTCACCGCGGACCCCAAATGGCGCCCCGAGGCGGCGCGGGCGGCCCTCTTCCTCGCCGCCTCGGAGATCGTGCGCGGCCGGCGGGACCGGGTCGGCGCCTGGCTGACGAAAGCCCGGCAGGGCGGTCACGACGACCGGCTGGAGGCCGACTATTGGAACGGCCGGCTGGCGGAGTTGGAGAAGAACGGCCAGGAGGCGGTGAGCCGGTATCTGGACGTCCTGCGGGCCGATCCCTACCATCCGCTCGCCCGCGCGGCGCGGGCGCGGCTCGCCGCCGAGCCGCTCACCCGGACCACAGCGGCCGAGGGGAAGCGCCTCGCCGGCTCGGACCGCCTCAGCGACGTCTATGGCGCCTGGCTGCTGCTCGGCGGCGATCCGGCCGGCCGGGCGGCCCAGCGCCGCCTCGAGCAGATGCTGCTCGGCGATCGCCGGGCCGCGCCCTTCCTGCGGCTGGCCCAGGTGCCGGTGCGGCGCTGG
>QHVW01000723.1 GCA_003223675.1 Acidobacteriota bacterium | reverse complement strand
GGGCGCGCCGGTCGAGCCCGAGGTGTAGATGACGTAGGCGAGGCCCTCGCGGTCGACCCCAAGCGTCGGGCCGCTCGCCGGCTCGTCCGCCGGCGCCGGCTCGGCCTCGAGGGCCGGCCAGATCTCGTCGAGGTCGATGACGTGCAGGCCGGCGAGCTTGGCCGCCTCGCGCGCCGCCGCGTGTCCGCCGCCGGTGAGGAGCGCCGCGGCGACGGCGCCGCGCCCGACGTCCTGACCGGTGTCCCGCCCTGTGTCTCCCCCAATATCCCTGAGGATGACGGCCAGGCGCTCGACCGGGCTCGCCGGGTCGAGCGGCACGTAGGCTCCTCCCGCGGTGAGCACGGCAAAGACGGCGGCGACCATGCGCGGCGAGCGCTCGAGGGCGATCGCCACCCGGCTCTCCGGGCCGATCCCCTGGGCGACGAGCCGGCGCGCCAGGCCTCGCGCGAGGCGTGCGAGCTCGCCATAAGAGACCTCCCGGCCCTCGGCACCCTCGGCACCCTCGCCGACAACGGCCGGCGCGCCGGGCGTGCGCGCCGCCTGGGCGAGGAAGGCGTGATGGGCCAGCGGCGGCTGGGCCCCGGCTTGGCCGTCCTCGCCGGTCTGACCCTCTTCGCCGGCCTCGCCGGCCTCGCCGCCGTCGCTCCAGGCGAGGAGCTGGCGGCGCTCGGACGTCGAGAGGAGGGGGAGCTCGGCGAGCGGCCGCTCCGGCGCGGCGAGCGCGGCGGCGAGGAAGGCCGCCAAGTGGTCGAGGAGGCGCGCCGCCGTCACCTCGGTGAACAGGAGGGCGTCGTAGGCGAGCCGCAGCCCGATGCCGCCACCGCCATCTCCGTCGCCGCGGGGATCGGACCTCTCTTCGGCGATGAGGCCGAGCTCGAAGACCTCCCCCGCCAGGTCCGCCGCGGGATCGGGAGGCGAGACGGCGATCCGGAGGCCCGCGAAGGAGAGCCGCGGCGCCGGCTGGCTCCGGAGGAGGAACATGACCTGGAACGGCGGCGCGCGGCGCGGGTCGCGCGGCAGGCCCAGGGCCGTGAGGAGCCTCTCGAGCGGCAGGTCCTGGTGCGCGGCGACGGCCGCCGCCGCCTCCCGGACCTCGTCGACGAGCGGGCCGTACCCCCGGTCGAGCCGCGGGCGGGCGCGGAGGACCAGGGTGTTGCGGAAGGGACCGATCAGCCCCTCGGCCTCCGGGCGGCGGCTCTCGACCGGCGTGCCGACGAGGAGGTCCTCCTCGCCGCCGGTGCGCCCGAGGACGGCGGCCCAGGCAGCCAGGAGGGTCGAAGAGAGCGTCGCCCCGCACCGGCCGCCGAGCTCGCGGAGGGCCGCGGCGAGCGGCGCCGGCAGCACGCGGTAGACCTCGCCGGCGAGGAACCCATGCGCCGAGGCGCGGTCGAAGTCGGCCGGCAATCGCAGGACGGGAAGCGGCGGGGCGAGCTCGCGCCGCCAGGGATCGACCTCGCCGGCGAGCGTATCGCCCGCGAGGTGCAGCCTCTGCCAGAGCGCATGGTCGGCGTATTGTAGGGGGAGCTCGGGGAGCGGCGACGGCCGTCCCGCGGCGAAGGCCTCGTAGAGCGCCGCGACCTCTCGCCAGAGAACGAGGCTCGATCCGCCGTCGAAGACGATGGGATGGGCGGTGAGGAGCCCGGCGTGCCGGCCCGCCGAGAGGCGCACGAGAGCGACGCGGAAGAGAGGCTCCGCCGCGAGGTCGAACGGGCGCCGCCGCTCCTCGGTGGAGAGGCGCGCGACCTCAGGTCCCCACGACGGCTCCGGAAGGCCGGCGAGGTCGACGAGCGGCAGCGGCCGGCGCGCGGCGGGGGCGACGACGGGCTCCGGCGCGCCGCCTGGCGCGGCGAAGGTGGTGCGCAGGGTCTGGTGCCGACGGACCACCTCGTCGAGCGAGCGGGCGAGGAGGGCGGGGGCGAGCGGGCCCGAGATGTCGACGGTGTGGAAGAGGTTGCAGGTTGCCGCGCCGGGGTCGATCTGGTCGAGGAGCCACATCCGCTCCTGGGCGAAGGAGAGCGGGCGGACCGTTTCCTCCTGAAGCGCCGTCACACCAGGTCGCGCGGTTTGTCGGGGCAGCGTACAGGTCGGTCGTTCCGCCAGGGTTTCCATGACCAGACAGCTTCGCATGGGGGCGGCGGTGGGTCAAAGACGATCCGGCCCACCGGCGGGCTACTGTCCGCCCCCAACGGCTGACAGGTTGTCTTCAGTTGAGGAGGTCTTCCTCGTTGAATTCGACTCGATGCTTGCCGGCTGGCGACTTGGAGCCTCAACTTTCGCCGAGTGTGTGCCGCAGGCGTGCGAGCTCTTCCTCCAGCGCTCGACTTCTCTCCTCGGCGGCGGCGGCTTTGTCCTCGGCCTGGCGTCGCGCAAGCTCCTCGGCGGCGGCCTTCTCCTCGGCTTGGCGGCGCGCAAGCTCCTCGGTCGCGGCTCTTTCCTCGGCAGCGACGGCGTTCTCTTCAGCCTGGCGCCGCGCCTTCTGGACTTCCTTCCTGCGCAGGAGGAGAACGCCGGTCACGGCGTCGGTGAGGCGCAACTTGTTCCCCTCGGCGCGGAAGATGACGCCGAGGGTTTGGCTGAGGAGGGAGCCGCCAGGATTCGGACGCATCGGCTCATACTGGCCCTTCACCAAGCGGAAGCCCTGCAGTGGCGGGTTCAAGTATTCGCCGAACGGATCGAACTGAAAGTACTCGGCGACGCCGAGCTGCGCGTAGATCTTCCGCTTGTCCCTGTCCCTTTCGGCGGTGCTTTCTGATGTCGTCTCGAGGACGAAGCAGGGGACTTGGCCGCCCTCGAGCCAGAGCCTGTACTTGCGGCGCTGCACGCCGCCGGGGAGCTTCGGCACGCCTTTGACGACGAAGCCATCCGGCGCCACCACGCCCCTGGGGTCGCCCTTGCGGTAGAAGAGGAACATGTTGGCCCCCACGAAGACGTTGGGGTCGTCCTCAAACCGCTCGTCCAGGACTTCCCAGACGTAGACCATCTCTTCCAAATGGACCGGGGATTCCGCCACGGGTTCGCCGTCAGAGTCGGGATAGTAGGTTTCGTCCTCAAGGAGAGGGATCGCGTGCATGCGTGCCATCCTTTCCCACAGGGTTGCCGGATCAAATCACAGAAGCCCTGCGGAGGCAACTGTCTCCTGGGAGATGGTGCCACGAGGGTGCGTACTCACATTCGCAGCCCGCGAGAGGCGGTAACGCCAGGGTGCAGCGGTTGGCTGCGAAGAGGGTGGCACTTGTCTCGGCGGTCCGCTCCGCGATCTCCAGGTGCTCAACCTGACCCTGTCCGGCGGCGAGCCGTTGGCGCATCCGGTCTTCTTCCTCCTGGGCTCCCGGGCGCGGGCGAAGTCGAACGGCCATGCTCTCCGTGGCGCTGCGCTACGCCGTCTGCGCGAAGAGGTCGGGAGCGGCGCCGGGAGCTCGCCACCTGGAAAGTCCCGCACGCCGACGCCGCGCGAGGCACTGCTCCTGAGCGAGCCCGTCCTCGTGGAGACGGCGTCTGTCCTCTCCTCGGGGTCTACCCGCCCGGCTGCCTATACGACAGACCGGGTGTCGTATAATATCGACTTAGAGGTTATGCGCTGAACAAGGAGTAGAGCTGGCACGGTCATGCTTACCTTATTCCATAGGAGCGGCTCCGGAAGTTGCGAGATTCTTCATGAGGAGCTTTCCGCCGACGAGCTGCACGAGCTAATGTTCAATGTCAGGCGGATTCTTCGCGCTAGAGGCTCCGACCAAGCAGTGGATATACTTCAGAGGGTTCCGTTTGAGGTTTACA
>QHVW01000722.1 GCA_003223675.1 Acidobacteriota bacterium | reverse complement strand
CTTCGGGCCCTGCACGTCGTTCCCCCGCTCCTTCTTCGGCGGCGCGGGGGTGGTGCCGCCCTTCCCCCTCTCCACCGTGTAGAGCACGTCCACGCCGGTCGCCTGGCCCTGGCCGGTGACCGCCGCGCCCTGCTGGGCCTGGAGGCTCCACTGGCGGCTGAAGAGGTAGCGGATGTTGAAGGTGCTCACCGGCTGGAAAAGGCCCATGCCGTAGCTCACGTAGAGCCGCGGCGAGAGGTACTTCCCAACCACCAGAGAGGCCTCCTTGATGCCGCCGGTCGACTCGATCTTCGCCTCCTCCAGGCCGAAGCGGGAGGCGATCTTCTTCGCCACCAGGTTGCCGCCCTTGAGCCCCAGCGAAGTGGCGGCGTTCGCCAGCAGGTCCCCCTCCTGAGGATTGGACTGGCCCAGCGGGTGCCCCAGCAGCAGATAGGCCAGCGCATTGCTCTCGTCCATCGGCGGATCGGAGTAGAGCGTGGCCTGCGGGGCCTTGAGCGTGCCCGTGACGTTGATCCCGGCCACCGTGCCGTCGGTCGCCTTGCGGAACGCCTTGAGGTCGAGCCCCGGGTTGTCGAGGGGACCGCCGGCGAAGACGATGCGGCCGTGCTCGAGGGTGAGGTCCTGCCCGTAGGACTTGTAGACGCCGTTCTGCACCTCCAGCTCGCCCACCGCCGTGACCGGCTTCTGCGGCTGCTCGAAGACCAGCAGGCTGCCGGTGAGCCCGCCGCTGAACCCCTGCGCCTTGATCGTCACCTTGTCCCCCAGGACGGCGCGCACCCGGGCGTAGAGCTGCCGCGACGGCGCCGGGGTGGTGACGGTCGTCGCGGTCGCGGGCACGATGATCACGTCCTTGGAGACCTGGACCGTCGCCCGCCGCTTCTTCTCCTGATTGACCGCCAGCTCGGGGATGGTGACCTCGCCGGTGACGTCCGTGCGCTGGCCGTTCATCGCCACCTGAAGGTTGGGCGAGACGATCACCTTGAGGTCCGTGGTGTTCGAGGCGAGGAAGTTTTTCCCCTCCAGGGTGAGCTTGCTGGGCGAGCCGTCGAGCGCCAGGCCGCCCGCCACCGTCACCGTGCCGCTGCCGGAGCGGGCCGAGCCCTGGATCTGGATCGGCCCGGTGCCGGCGCTCCTGGCGGTCAAGGCCACCTGCCGGATCTGGAGGTTGTATTGGGGCACGTCCGCCTGCGCCTGCTGGAGCAGCACCGAGCCGTTGGCCGCGGGCTTGGCCACCGTGCCGCCCAGGGTGAGGTCGGAGCTCAGGGACCCCCGCACGTTGTCGAGGTCGGGGACGAAGGCCTCCACCAGGCTGAGGCTGGAGAAATTGGCCACGATGTGCCCGCTCAGCGTCTGGCTCTGGAGCGGCGCGCCGATCTTGTTGTATTGCGGCAGCCGCAGGTCGGCCCGCACGAAACCGGTGTTGATGAAGGTGAGGTCGGCGTGGCCGTTGAGGCCGTCGCCGCCCGCCACCACGCGGACCGTCCCCTGGTCGAAGCGGACGTCGGCCGTCTCGCCGCTCTTGGTGGGATAGCGGATGTCTCCCGGGCCGGGGCGGAGGTCGACGTTGGCGGTGACCACGCCGGCCGGCGAGCCGGTGCCGGCGAAGGTGCCGGCCACGGCGCCGGTGATCTGCACGTCCGGCGGCAGGAAGGGCTTGAGCAGCGAGAACGGCACCTGGGCGACCGTCCCGTTGGCGGTCCAGGGGCCGTTCTTCACCCACTGGCCGTCCGCGCAGAGGCGGGCGTTGCCGGAGGTCCAGCAGAACCCCTTGAGAGCGGCCTGGGTGGTGCCCGCGGTCAGCCCGGCGGGTTGCGCCAGCGACCAGTTGCCGGTCTGCGCGTTGCGCAGGTCGAGCCGGCGGATCTCGCCCGTCCAGGCCGTGGTGCCGCGCAGGCCGCCCGCCAGGGCCAGGTCGAGCCCGCCGGCCGCCTGCCGCACGGCGAGGGCGATGGTGTGGGACGGCCGCGTCCCCTGGCTGGTGAGGGTAATCGTGTCGTACTTCCGGCCGTTGAGCCCCACGTTGGCGGCCTTGAGATTGACGGCCATCGGTCCGTTCGATCCCAGGTCCACGTCCGCCTGGAGGTTGACGTTGCCCGCCGAGTAGGTCTGATAAACCAGAGAGGTCGCCGTGCCCTGGGCGGTGACCCGCGGCGCCGTCCACGGCCCGTCGCGGTGCCGCTGGGCGTTGACGGCGCCGTCGGTGTTGGGCAGGGCCTCGGCCAGATTGGGCGCGGCGAGCTTCCAGTCGAGGTCGGCGGCGGTCTTGGTGAAGGCACCGGAGGCGGAGACCTGGGCGGTGCCGGAGCGCAGGTCGAGCTGGGGGAGGCGGTAGCGGTCCCCCGCCATCTCCAGGTGGGCGGTGCCGGCGAGCGGGTTGCCCCGGAGCTGGCCGCTGAGCTGATTCAAATCCACCCGGCCGTAGGGAGCGCCGTTGCGCAGCGAGCCCTCGCTGGCGGCGGCGAAGGTGATCCGCCCCGGCCAGTCGGGGACCTTGCCGCTGGGATCGATGCCGTCGCCGTTGGCGGTGATCTTCCAGGCGAGCTGCGGCTTCCAGGCCACCGTTCCCGCAGCCGCGAGCTGCCCGCTCAGCACGTCGCCGTGCAGCGAGCGCACGTCCATCCGCTCCTGATTGCCGCGGCCGGCGAGCACCCAGTGCCCGGGCGGGATGCCGGGCCCCGCGACCTGGGCGTCCACCGTGAGCTGGTAGTCGTTCAACGTACCGGTGACGTGCCCGCTGCCGGCCTGGCTCACCACCGCCGGCGCGGCTCCCTGAAGCGGCCAGGTGAGCCCCTTCCAGGTGGCCTGCACGTCCATCGGACCGTTCTTGGCGATGCTGGCCCGGCCGCGGGCGTTGAGGGTGGCCCCCTGGTCGGTCCGCAGATCCACCCGCTCTAAGGCGAAATTGTCCCCTTTGCGGATTACCTGATAGTCGACCACGCCGGCGGCGAGGTTCGAGTAGACGCCGGACCCCGCGCCTCGGCCGTGAGGTCCAGCCCCAGCTCGCTCTTCGGGGTGGGGAGGCTCACGGTGCCGCGGGCGCTGATCGCCGCCCCCTTCTCCGTGCGCAGATTCAGATACTCGAAGTGGAGGTCGTCCCCCTTGCGGGCCAGCCGGTAGTCGGCGATCCCGGAGCCGTAATTCTCATAGGCGCCGGCGATCCGCCCCTGGGAGGTGAAATCGTTGAGCTCGCCCTGGATGGCCACGTTGCCGTCGCGGATCACCGCCAGGGGC
>QHVW01000201.1 GCA_003223675.1 Acidobacteriota bacterium | reverse complement strand
CTGTGTGTTGACCGTCAGGCAGTCGCGCAGGGTCACCGCGGTGAGGATGAAGTAGCGGCTGGCGCCACGACCCCGGCTGAAGTCGAAATTTCCTGATTCGTCCGCAAATACGTGTACCCGCCCCATCAGCTCCTCGCGCGTTCGGCTCGGTCTTTTGTGGCGCGAAAGAGTAACATCTCTTCGCCATCTAGTTTGCGGCTGGCATGGAGCCAGTGCTCGGAAGGGAGTAAAAAGCTCTGTTATCTCGGGATTCCAAGACCGGAGGGGTGTCCCCGCCCCCTTCCTGATATCGTTCCTCCCGTCCAGGGGAGGCCGGCCATCCGATCCAGACCCTCGAAGCTCCTGCTCCGCAATCTTCCGTTCCCGGCGCTGATCGCCCTGCGCTATCTGCGCAGCACGCGGCGGGACGCCTTCGCCAGCTTCCTGTCGGCGGTGGCGGCGGTCGGCCTGGCGCTGGGAGTGGCGGCGATGATCCTGTCGCTGGCGGTGATCTCGGGGTTCCAGAGCGCGCTGCGCGGCGAGCTGCTGGGCCGCACGCCCCAGATCGAGGCGGATCTGCCGCCCGGCGCCGACGCCGAGGCCGCGCGCGCGGCGGCGGCCCGGGTTCCCGGCGTGGTCTCGGTGCAGATCCAGGTGCGGGGGGGCGGCTGGCTGGTGGAGCGGGGGAAGGTGCAGGCGGTCGAGCTGGTGGGATTCGACGGCCGGGTGCCGCGGACCTTCCCGGGCGCGGAAGGGCGGCCGGAGGGGCTCTACGTGCCCGGCACGCTGGCAGCGCGCTGGGGGCTCACGCCCGGCGCGGTCCTGGACGTCGTCTCCCCGCGCCCGACCCTCACGCCGCTGGGGCCGCAGCCGCGCCTGCGCAGTCTGCCGGTGGCCGGCACCTATACCGGCGCCCGCACCCAGGAGGAGCGGGAGCCGGTGGCGCTGCCGCGCGCCGTGGCCGAGTCGCTGCTGGGCACGGCCGACCGCCGTCTGGACGTGGAGACCGGGGGGCTTGACGCCGCCCTCGACGTGGCCGGCCGCCTGCCGTCCGCCCTGCCGCCGGGGACGAAGGTGCGCACCTGGAAGGACCTCAACCGTCCGCTCCTCTTCGCCCTGCGGCTGGAGAAGCTGGTGATGTTCGTGGCCGTGTCGCTGATCGTCCTGGTGGCCTCGCTTGCCCTGGTGGCGGACCTGGCGCTGATCATCTCCAGCAAGCGGCCGGAGATCGGCATGCTCGGCACCCTGGGGGCGACCCCGGCGGCGCTGCGCCAGGCGTTCGTGATGCTCGGGGGTCTGGTGGCCGGCTCCGGCGTGCTGGTGGGGACGGTGTTGGGGGTGGGGAGCGCCTGGGTGATGGATCACTACCGCCTGCTGCGGGTGCCGGGGCGGGTCTACTTCCTGGACTACGTGCCGTTCCTGGTGCAGCCGGGGGACCTGGTCGTGGTGCTGCTCCTGACCTTCGCCTTGGCGCTCGCCTCGTCGCTCTACGCGGCGCAACGGGCGGCGGCGCTGGACCCCATCGAGGCGTTGAAGCGATGAGCGTCGCCGTCCGCGCCACCAACCTCCACAAGACCTACCAGGACGGCGTCCGGCGGGTGGAGGTGTTGAAGGGGATCGACCTCGCGGTGGAGCCGGGGGAGATGGTGGCCGTCGTGGGCCCTTCCGGGTCGGGGAAGTCGACGCTGCTCCATCTGCTGGGCGCGCTCGACCGGCCGGACGCGGGGGCGGTCGAGATCGGCGGGCGGTCGCTGGCGGGGCTCTCGGGGGCGCGGCTGGCCGGATTCCGCAACCGCACGATCGGCTTCGTCTTCCAGTTCCACCAGCTCCTGCCCGACTTCACGGCGCTGGAGAACGTCATGCTGCCGGGGCGGATCGCGGGCCTCGAGCCGCCGCGGGTGCTGGAGCGGGCCCGCGGGCTCCTGGTGGAGGTGGGGCTCGAGCGACGGCTGGAGCACTTCCCGAGCGAGCTCTCCGGGGGCGAGCGCCAGCGGGTGGCCCTCTGCCGGGCCCTGGCCCTGGAGCCGCCGCTGCTGCTGGCCGACGAGCCCACGGGGAACCTCGATCCGGAGAGCGGCGAGACGGTCTTCGAGCTGCTGCTCGCCCTCCAGGCCCGCCACGGCACCACCGGCATCCTGGTGACCCACAACCCGGAGATCGCCCGGCGCTGCACCCGCATCCTGCGACTGGATGGGGGAGTGCTACACCCGTACTGAAAACCGGACACCCGCGGGCCTGTAGGGGCGGCCCCGCGTGGCCGCCCTGGGCGGGGGGAGGGCCGGGAATTTTGCTTGGCGCCCCGCGCTTGACGGGGTTAGGAAACCGGGTTCCGGTGTGGTAACGGCGTGCTAGAATCCGGTGGCAGAAATAGACGCACTGCCGCTCTTTGAGTACCTCAAGGTCGAGGTCCGCTTGCAGCGCGCGAAGCGTCAGGAGAGGTCGAAACAATGTTTGAGAAGTACAACGAGAAGGCCCGCCGAGCTCTCTTCTTCGCCCGTTATGAGGCCAGCAAGCTGGGCAGCCGGGTGATCGAATCCGAGCACATCCTCCTCGGCATCCTGCGCGAGGGGGAGGAGACCGTCAACGAGATCTTCCGCCGCTTCCAGGTGAAGACGGAGGATATCCGCCGGGAGATCGAAGGCGAGCGGGTCTTCGTCGAGCGGATCTCGTCGACCGCCGAGCTGCCGCTCTCCGAGGAGTCCAAAAAGATCCTGGCATACGCCTCGCACGAGGCGGAGAGCATGCTCCACGCGACGGTCGGCTCCGAGCACCTGTTGATCGGCATCCTACGAGTGGAGGGGTGCACCGCGATGCGCATCCTGGCCCAGCACGGATTCGACGTCTACACGGTGCGCGAGGAGGTGCTCGCGATCGCCAAGGAGCGGGAGGCCTCGCAGCAGAAGAAGGAGCTCCCCTTTCTCTCGGAATACGGACGAGACCTGACCGCGCTCGCCGCCGAGCAGTCTTTCGACCCCCTGATCGGGCGCGAGGAGGAGGTCGACCGCATCGTCCAGATCCTCTCCCGCCGCACCAAGAACAACCCCATCCTGCTCGGCGAGCCGGGCGTCGGCAAGACCGCCATCGTCGAGGGTCTCGCCCAGCGCATCATCGAGGGGCGGGTGCCGATCTTCCTCGCCAACAAGCGGATCATGGCCCTCGACCTCTCCCTGATCGTGGCCGGCACCAAGTACCGCGGCCAGTTCGAGGAGCGCCTGAAGGGGATCCTGAAGGAGCTCAAGGAGAGCAAGGAGCTGATCGTCTTCATCGATGAGATCCACTCGCTGATCGGCGCCGGCTCGGCCGAGGGCTCGCTCGACGCGGCGAACATCCTGAAGCCGGCGCTGTCGCGGGGTGAGATCTCCTGCATCGGCGCGACGACGCTCAAGGAGTATCGCAAGTACATCGAGAAGGACCGCTCGCTGCTGCGGCGCTTCCAGGCGATCCAGGTCAATCCGCCGACGCCGGAGCAGACGCAGGAGATCCTCGAGGGGGTCAAGGACCGCTACGAGTCGTTCCACAAGGTGCGCTACCGCCCGGAGGCGCTGCGCACGGCGATCTACCAGTCGAGCCGGTACATCCCGGACCGCCACCTGCCGGACAAGGCGATCGACGTCATCGATGAAGCCGGCGCCCGGGTCAAGCTCCGCCGGGTGCGCGACACGCAGAACCTGCGCCGCCTGGAGCAGGAGATCCGCCAGGTGGTCAAGGAGATGAAGGTCGCCATTTCGGATAAAGACTTCGAGCGCGCCGTCTACCTGCGCGAGCGCGAGATCGAGCTGCGCGAGGACCTCGAGCGGATGAGCGTGGCGACCGACGAGACCGGCGTGCTGGAGGTGACCCGGCACGACATCGAGGAGGTGATTTCCTCGTGGACGGGCATCCCGGTGGCCGCGCTGCAGAGTGAGGAGGCCGAGCGGCTGCTCAAGATGGAGGACATCCTCAAGCGCCGCGTGGTGGGCCAGGACCGCTCCATCAACGCCATCAGCCGGGCCATCCGTCGCTCGCGGCTGGGGGTCTCGAACCCGCAGCGGCCGGTGGGGTCGTTCATCTTCCTCGGCCCCTCGGGGGTGGGCAAGACCGAGGTGGCCCGCCAGCTCTCGGAGTTCCTGTTCGGCAGCCAGCGGACGATGATCCGCTTCGACATGAGCGAGTACATGGAGAAGCACGCGGTGTCGAAGCTGATCGGCTCGCCGCCGGGCTACGTGGGCCACGAGGAGGGGGGGCAGCTCACCGAGCGGGTGCGCCGCCAGCCCTACTCGCTGATCCTGTTCGACGAGATCGAGAAGGCGCATCCGGACGTGGCCAACCTGCTGCTCCAGATCCTGGAGGACGGGCAGCTCACGGACGCCTACGGCAACATGGTCGACTTCCGCAACACGCTGGTGCTGATGACCTCGAACATCGGCAGCAAGCTGGTGCTGCGGGGCGGCCGGATGGGCTTCGGGGAGGGGAGCGAGGAGGCGAGCTTCCAGCGCATCGAGGAGGAGATCCTCGCCGAGCTCAGGCGCACCTTCAGCCCCGAGTTCATCAACCGCATCGACGAGGTGATCGTCTTCAACCCGCTCGGGGAGCGGGAATTGCGGTCGGTCGTGGACATTCTGCTCGACGATGTGAACAATACGCTGTCCGAGCGGGGTCTGCACCTGGAGGTTTCGGACCCCGCCAAGGAGTGGCTGCTGGCCAGGGCCGGCGTCGAGCCCTCGACGGGGGCGCGGCCGCTGCGCCGGACGATCCAGCGCCACATCCAGGACTCGGTCTCGGAAATCCTCATCAACCAGCATGGTGAGCCGGTCGAGCGTATCGAGGTGGATCTGGAAGGGGATAAGCTGACGTTCCATGCCGGTGCCCAGGAGATCGTCATACCCAGTCGCTGAGCCGCCGTCCGGCGGTCTCCCGGCGACGTGCGAGGGCCTCAGAGAGGGCGATTACACTCCGGCGGCCTCCGTGGCCGCCGGGGTCATGAAAGGACGAGATTTGATGCCTGATGTCATCGTGGGCCGGCGCAGGCCGCGCCGTTGGAGGGCTGTGCGCCGCCTGATGGCGGCGTCGCTGCTTTCCCTGCTGTTCTCCGGCGGCATCCGCGCCGCCCGCGCCCAGGCGCTCCCGCAGCCGACGGCGAACGGCCGCACCATCGAGTCCATCGAATTCAAGGGGCTCAAGGCGCTCTCCGAGGACACGCTGCGCTACTACCTCGGCCTCGAGCCGGGCCAGCCGCTCAACGAGGAGGTCCTCAACCAGAACATCAAGAAGCTCTGGGAGCGCAACTTGGTCGACGACCTCCAGGTGGAGAGCGTCCCCACGGCGGCCGGCGTCCGCCTGGTGATCACCGTGGCGGAGCGGCCAATCCTGCGCTCGATCGACTATGAAGGGCTGAAGCGCATCTCGAAGACCGATCTCCAGGACAAGCTGACCACCCAGCGCATCCGCGTGCGCGAGGGGGAGCCGCTGTCGCTCGGCGAGCTGCAGCGGGTCAAGGCGCTGATCGAGGAGATGTACGGCGAGAAGGGGTACCGTTTCGCCACCGCCAACTACAAGGTCGAGGACACCGGTCCGAACGAGAAGAAGGTGGTGTTCACGGTGGACGAGGGGGACCGCGTCCGCATCTCGGACATCGAGTTCGAGGGGAACACGGTGTTCAGCGACGCCCGGCTGCGCCTGTCGATGAAGAACACCAAGGAGAGCGCCTTCATCTCCCGCATCAGCAAGAAGGACCTCTACGATCCGGCCAAGCTCCAGGAGGACCTCGACAAGGTCCGCGAGCTCTACCGCAGCGTCGGCTACAAGAACGTGGTGATCGGCGATCCCAAGATCGACGTCCGGGCGGTCAACACCAAGCCGAACGCCCCCGCCGACCAGAAGCGCCGGATGTTCATCACCATCCCGCTGGAGGAGGGGGAGCGCTGGAAGTTCGGCACCATCTCGATCGAGGGGAACCAGATCTACAAGGACCAGGCGCTGCTGCGGGCCTTCGAGAACAAGACCCACGGCTGGCTGCGCTCCAAGGTGATCGACGACGCGGTCAAGGAGATCAGCGACGCCTACCACAACACGGGCTACATCTTCGCCAGCGTCCAGCCGGAGCTGGTCGAGCGCCCGGAGCGGGTGGCCGACCTGATCATCCACATCAACGAGGGGGAGCAGTTCAAGGTCGGCCGCATCGAGTTCCAGGGCAACGACCGCACCAAGGACAAGGTGCTGCGCCGGGAGCTGCGGGTCTATGAAGGCGGGCTGGTCAACATCACGGCGATCCGCAACAGCGTCACCAAGGTGAACCAGCTCGGCTACTTCAAGCTCAGCGAGGAGAACCCGGTCGACATCGACACCGACAGCGAGAAGAAGAAGGTCAACCTGCTGTTCAAGGGTCAGGAGTCGGACCGCACCGAGCTGCAGTTCGGCGGCGGCTGGAGCGAGCTCGACGGCTTCTTCGGCCAGTTCGGCGTCAGCACCAAGAACTTCCTGGGCCGCGGCGAGCAGGTGGGCGTCCAGGTGCAGACGGGCAAGCTGCGCGACTACTACGACCTCTCCTACTCGGTCCCCTGGTTCATGGACAAGCCGCAGAGCGTCGGCGTCCGGGCCTACAAAGAGAACTACGACTACACGCTCGACTCCGCCAACGACCGCTACATGCGCAACAGCACGGGCGCGGTGTTCACCTACGGCCGGAACTTCCGCTTGTTCCAGTCGGCGAGCATCAGCTACAACCTGTCGAAGTACGACGACGAGACGCAGACCGTGGTCCCCCCGCTCATCCCGGGCGAGACGCCGCCGCCGGCCGGTCAGCCGCAGCCGGGCTCGACGGTCGTCGCGAAGTACAAGATCCACAACTCGTCGCTGCGGCCGGCCTGGGTGTTCGACAGCCGGGACAACCCGTTCGAGCCGACCTTTGGTCAGAAGCTCTCGTTCGCCGTGGAGTACGCGGGCGGCCCGCTGGGCGGCGACAACGACTTCGTGCGCCCGGAGATCGGCTACAGCTTCTTCCATCCGGTCGCCACCTACCCGGCGAAGATGATCGTCGCCCTCAACGTCGCGGGGGGGTTGATCCACCCGACCAACAACCAGCCGATCAACGTCCTGGAGCGCTACTTCCTGGGCGGCGAGAACAGCATCCGGGGCCACCGCTACCGCTCGATCTTCCTGCGCGACAAGAACGGCCAGCCCCTGCGCGACCAGAACCAGGTGATCCTGGGCGGCGAGAGCTTCGCCCAGCTCAATTTGGAGTACCATTTCGTGCTCGGAGGCCCGTTCCGGGTGCTGCTGTTCGCCGACGCCGGCAACGTCTTCGGCGAGGGGCAGAATTTCAACCTGTCGAACCTGCGCAAGACGGCGGGCGTGGAGCTGCGGATCACCCTGCCGGTATTCGGCGCGCCGTTGCGGTTCATCTACGCCAAGAACCTCGACCCGCTGCCCCAGGACAGCTTCGAGAGCTTCCAGTTCAGTATCGGCACCAGCTTCTAAAAAGCCAATGAAGGAGACGAGACCCATGCCGTTTTCCACACAAGTTCTCTCCCGGGCCGCCGCGGCCGGCCTGCTCGGGCTCGCGCTGGCCGGGCTTCCGGTCACCGCGCAGGCGGCGGCCCCCCCCGCCGCCGCTCCGGCGGCCGCCGGTCCCATAAAGATCGCGGTGATCGACACCGAGAAGATCCTGCTGTCGTCCAACGCCGGCAAGAAGGCCGTGGCCGACCTCAAGAAGCTCCAGGACCAGCGGGAGAAGGAGCTCGGCACCAGGGCCCAGGAGCTCAAGGACCTGCAGGCCAAGATCAACGACGGCCGCCTCTCGCTCGCCCAGGACAAGCTCGCCGATCTCTCCAAGCAGTACGAGGAGAAGGAGATCGCCCTGCGCCGCGCGCAGGACGACGCCACCCGCGAGCTGACCAAGAAGCGCGACGAGATGCTCGCCCAGATCGACGACCGGGTGATGCCGGTGATCAATCAGGTCGGCAAGGAGCTCGGCTACACGCTGATCTTCCGCAAGTTCGAGAGCGGCCTGATCTACGCTGACGAGGCGGTGGACATCACCAGCGTCGTCATCCAGCGGATCGACGCCGCCGCGCAGGGCAAGTGACCGCGTGGGCTACCGCCTCGCCGAGCTCGCCGCGCAGGTCGGCGGCCGGGTCGAGGGGGACCCGGAGCGCATCATCGAGGCGATCCGTCCGCTGGAATCCGCCGGTCCCCGCGACCTCTCGTTCCTGAAGGATCCCCGCTACCGTGGCCAAGCGGCGGCGAGCGGCGCCGGCGCCCTGCTCGTCGGGCTCTCCCTCGTGGACGCCGTCCCCGGGCGGGACCTGCTGGTGGCCGACGACCCCTCCTGGGCCCTGGCGCGGCTGCTCGCCGTCCTCCACCCGGAGGAGCGGCGTCCGCCGGGGGTCCACCCCACGGCCATCCTGGAGCCCGGCGCCGAGGTCGACCGGCAAGCCCACGTCGGTCCCTACGCCGTGATCGGCGCCGGGAGCCGCGTCGCCGCCGGGGCGGCCGTGCTCGCCTTCGTGGCGATCGGCCGCGACTGCGTGGTGGGGGAGGGGGCAGTGCTCCATCCCCACGCCGTGCTCTACGACCGCACCGAGGTGGGGGCGAGGAGCGTCGTCCATTCCGGTGCCGTCCTGGGGGCGGACGGCTTCGGCTATGCCACCCACCAGGGGGCGCACCACAAGGTGCCGCAGGTGGGACGGGTGGTGCTGGAGGAGGACGTTGAGGTAGGGGCGGGCTCCACGATCGACCGCGCCATGCTGGGCGAGACCCGGATCGGGGTGGGGACCAAGATCGACAATCTGGTCCAGGTCGGGCACAACGTGGTCACCGGCCGGCACTGTATCCTTTGCGGCCAGGCAGGGATCGCGGGGAGCGCCCGGTTGGGGAATTACGTCGTGCTGGCCGGCCAGAGCGGCGTCGCCGGGCACATCGAGCTGGGGGATGGCGCGCAGGTGGCCGCCAAGTCGGCGGCGCTGGCCTCGGTGGAGCCCCGGACCCAGGTCGCCGGCATCCCGGCCGTCGAGATGAGGAGATGGCGGCGCCAGGTCGCCCTGCTGTCGCGCCTGGAGGAGATCGTACGGCGCCTGCGGGCGGTCGAGAAGAAGGTGGGAGAGGAGAGATGATTTGAGCGAGCCGACTCAAAACTGGGACATCGAGTGGATCCTCTCGGTGCTCCCGCACCGCTATCCGATCCTGCTGGTCGACCGGGTGCTGGAGATGGAGCCCGGCAAGCGGATCGTGGCGGTCAAGAACGTCACCATCAACGAGCCGGTCTTCCTCGGCCATTTCCCCGGCCGGCCGGTGATGCCCGGGGTGTTCCTCATCGAGGGGATGGCCCAGGCGGGAGGCCTGCTGCTGCTGCATGACATCCCCGACCGGCAGAACAAGCTGCTCCTCTTCGCCGCCATCGAGGAGGCGAAGTTCCGCCGTCCCGTGATCCCCGGCGACCAGATCCGCTACGAGATCGAGGTCCTGCGGCTGCGGAGCACCTACTGCAAGCTGGCGGGCAAGGCCCTGGTGGACGGCCAGCTCGCCGCTGAGGCCGTCCTCTCCTCGGCGATGGTGAGCCGCTGATGGCCGGGGCCGGCATCCATCCGCTGGCGTTCGTCGATCCCGCCGCCCGGCTGGGGGACGGGGTGACGGTCGGCCCCTTCGCGGTGATCGGCGCGGACGTCGAGATCGGCGCCGGCACCGAGGTCGGGGCCGGCGCGCAGATCCAGGGCCCCACGCGGATCGGTCGCGAGAACCGGATCTACCCCCAGGCCGCCATCGGCTTCGATCCCCAGGACCTCAAGTTCCAGGCCGAGGAGGTGCGGCTGGAGATCGGCGACCGCAACCAATTCCGCGAATTCTGTACCGTCCATCGCGGCACCTCCAAGGGGGGCGGCGTCACCCGGGTGGGGAGCGACGGGCTGTTCATGGCCTACACCCACATCGCCCACGACTGCCAGGTGGGGAGCCGGGTCATCTTCGCCAACAACGCCACCCTGGCCGGGCACGTCGAGGTCCACGACGACGCCAACGTCAGCGCCTTCTCCTCCGTGCACCAGTTCTGCCGCGTGGGCCGGCACGCCTATGTGGGCGGCTATACCGTGGCCACCCTGGACGCCCTCCCCTTCGTCAAGACGGTGGGGCAGAAGCCGGCCTGCTACGGCCTGAACTCGATCGGTCTCAAGCGCAAGGGGGTCCCGGCGGAGACCATCCGCAAGCTGGAGGCCGCCTACCGCATCCTGGTCCGCTCGCGCCTGCCCACTCCCAAAGCG
>QHVW01000721.1:5809-6272 GCA_003223675.1 Acidobacteriota bacterium | reverse complement strand
GCTGCCGGAGCTCAAGAGCCTGACGCCCGGCGGCGGCGAGGGGGCGGAGGCCAACCAGTACGTGCGCACGGAAGGCATCCGCCGCGTGCAGCCGGTCGCCTTCTGGTCCGGCCCGCTGACGGCGGATAAGGACGGCAACGTCAAGGTCTCCTTCAAGGTGCCCGAATTCCAGGGGGCGCTGCGGATCATGGCCGTGGCGATCGAAAACGACCGCTTCGGCTCGTCCTTCCGCCTCACCCGGGTGCGCGATCCGCTGGTGCTCCTCCCCACCCTGCCGCGCATCCTCTCCTTCGGCGAGACCCTGCAGGTGCCGGTGACGGTGCGGAACGACACGGCCAAGCCGGGGACGATCCAGGTGGGATTAACCGCCCAGGGCGCGGTCCAGATCGAGAAGGCCAGTCAGTCGATCGACATCCCCGTGGGCCGGGAGCGGACGGTCTACTTCACCGTCCATACCGGCAAC
>QHVW01000721.1:0-5697 GCA_003223675.1 Acidobacteriota bacterium | reverse complement strand
GTGCGGGTGAGCCCGATCCCCATCGTCCAATTCGCGGGCAAGCTGGAGCACCTGCTCCACTATCCCTATGGCTGCCTGGAGCAGACCACGTCGAGCGCCTTCCCGCTGATCTATCTGGGGGACATCGCCAAGGCGCTCGATCCGGCCTTGCTCGATCCCAAGAAGGGTCACGCCGATCCGGCGACGCTCGTCCAGGCCGGGATCCGGCGGATCGCCACCATGCAGCTCCCCGGCGGCGGCTTCTCGCTCTGGCAGGGGGAGCAGACGGTGCATCCGTGGGCGAGCGTCTACGCCACCCACTTCCTGGTGGAGGCGCGGCGGGCCGGGCATCCGGTGGAGGACAACCTCCTTCGCAACGCCCTGACCTGGCTGGCCGGCGAGGTCAAGGCCAAGGGGACGTACGGCAGCGAGGAGCTCGAGCGCACGGTCTACGGCCTCTACGTGCTCTCCCGCGCCGGCAAGGCGGACCTGGGCACCATGGACTTCATCCGCCAGAAGCAGATGAAGAATCTCTCGCCCGAGTCGCGGGCGCTGCTGGCGGCCGCCTACGCGTCGGCCGGGAATCCGCGGGCCACGCAGAGCCTGGCTGCCAATCTCGGGGACGTGGCGGAGATCCAGCGCCAGACCGGCGGCAACTTCGATTCGGCGGACCGATTCCTGGTGGACCACGCAGGAGGAGAGCTTCACCCTGCTGGCGCTGGGGCAATTCATTCAGCATCAGGCCAAGCAGCCGCCATACAGCGGGACTCTGTTCGTGGGGGGCAAGAAGATCGGGCCCTTCGGCAATCAGACGGTCACCTTCCCGGCCATCCTCGGAAACGGGTCCATCCGTCTCCAGATGGACGCCGGGTACAGGCCGGGCGCGGCCTTCTACAGCGTGATGACCCGCGGCGTGGTCAAGGATGAGGCCTTCCAGCCCGCGAGCCAGGGGATGGAGATTCAGCGCGAATTCCTCGACCGGGACGGCAAGGCGATCAGCCTCGACGCCGTCCGGCAGGGGGATCTGATCGCCATCAAGACCAAGGTGCGGAGCGTGAGCGGGCCGCTCCAGAACGTGGTGATCGTCAACCTCCTCCCCTCGGGTCTGGAGGTGGAGAACCCGCGGCTCCAGAGCACCGAGCAACTCCCCTGGGTGACCGACGCCAACCTCCAGCCGCGCTATATGGATCTGCGGGACGACCGCATCCTCCTCTTCGCGGACCTGCCGGCGGATAGCTGGCAGACCTTCTATACGCTGGTGCGGGCGGTGGCGCCCGGGCAGTTCCGGCTGCCGCCGGTGCAGGTGGAGGCGATGTACAACCCGGCGATTAGGGCTACGGGGGAGCGGGGGAAGATGGAGGTTAAGGTGCGGTAGCCCCTCATCACCCCGGCCCTCTTCTCCCATCCCTCCACCCACCCATCCGGGGAGAAGAGGGAGACCGGCCGCGGGAGGCTGTCGTAGGGGCGGCCCTACGTGGCCGCCCTGAACCTGCCGGGAACGAAAACAGGGCGCCCACACAGGGGCGCCCCTACAAAGCCCCTCTCTCCCCGGAAGGGTGGGCGGAGGGATGGGAGAGAGGGGTTGGGGAGTGAGGGGCCAACGCTGAAGCAAAGATGAACGCTGAGACGTATCAAATCCGCCGCCGCTGGGCCCTCGCCCTCGCCGCCGCCGTCCTCCTCGCCGCCCCCTGGCTCTGGCTCACGGCGCTGGACCTCCTCTTCCCCTTCCCCTGGGAGAGGCTCCAGCGTCCGCCCGCCGTGGTGGTAACGGACCGCCAGGGCGAGCCGTTGCGGTTCTTCCTGCCGGCGGATCAGCGGTGGCGGCTGCCGGTCAAGCTCTCGGAGCTGCCTCCGGAGGTGCGGCGGGCTCTCGTGGCCTCGGAGGTCCAGCGGTTTTACAGCCATCCCGGGGTCGATCCGCTGGCGCTCGCGCGGGCGGTATGGGCCAACCTGCGGCACCGGAAGGTGGTGTCGGGGGCTTCGACCATCTCCATGCAGGTGGCCCGCATGGCCGATCCCGGGCGCCGCACGCTGCGTTCGAAGGTCCGCGAGAGCTTCCGGGCGCTCCAGATCGAGCGGCGATATTCGAAAGACCGGATCCTGGAGATGTACCTGAACCTCACCCCCTACGGCGGCAACGTCGAGGGGATCGGCGCGGCGGCGTGGTTCTATTTCGGCAAGGGGCCGGACCAGCTCTCGCTGGGAGAGATCGCGCTACTGACAGCCCTGCCGCGGTCCCCCCTCCGGTACGATCCGACGCTCCATCCCAGAGCGGCCCAGGTGGCTCGCGACCGGGTTCTGGGACAGCTCGCGTCGCGCGGGGTCTTCTCCAGGAAGGAGCTGGACGCGGCGCGGCGGGAGCCGATCCCTCGAATCAGACGCCGGCCGCCGTTCCTGGCCCCCCATTTCACGGAGATGGTGGTGGCGCAGCTTCCCGGGGAGTCGCGCATCCGCACCACGCTCGACCGGTCGATGCAGGCGATCGCCGAGTCGCAGGTGGCGCGGCGGGCCAAGGAGCTGCGGGATCAGGGGATCGGCAACGCCGCCGTGGTGGTGATCGACAACCAGACGCGCGGGGTGCGGGCCCTGGTGGGATCGTCGGGATACCGCGACACCTACTTCCAGGGGCAGGTCAACGGCGCCGTCGCCCGCCGGTCGCCGGGCTCCACGCTCAAGCCGTTCCTTTATGCCATGGCCATGGACCAGGGGCGGCTGGTGCCGGACTCGTACATCCTCGACATCCCCACCGATTTCGCCGGGTACGTGGCCGAGAACTACGACCAGCGCTACCGCGGTCGGGTCACGGTGCGGGAGGCGCTCATCACCTCGCTCAACGCTCCGGCCGTCCGCCTGCTGGCCGAGACAGGGCTCGGCGATTTCCTTCATCTGTTACAGCGCGGGGGGCTCTCGACGCTCGACCGGCCGCCGGGACGGTACGGATTGCCGCTGATCCTGGGCGCCGGGGAGGTGCGGCTGCTCGACCTGGTCAACCTCTACGCGACTTTGGCGCAGGGGGGGAGGCATCGGCCGGCGCGGATTATTGAGGGAAAAACTGAGGGAAAAACGGAGGGGGATGGGAAGATCCACGCGGAGCCCGATCCCGTCGTCCTCTTCTCGCCCGAGGCGGCGCGGACGGTGACGGAGATCCTCACCGACGTCCGCCGGCCGGACCTGCCCGAGGCCTGGGACCTCACCCGCGACGTGCCGGGGGTGGCCTGGAAGACGGGGACCTCCTACGGCCACCGGGACGCCTGGGCCATCGGCTTCTCGGCGCGCTACACGATCGGCGTCTGGGTGGGGAACTTCGACGGCAAGCCGCGCAAGGGGATCTCGGGGAGCCAGCACGCGGGGCCGCTCCTCTTCGATCTCTTCCGCTCCTTGGAGAGCGGCGGCCGGGGGCCCCTGAAGCCGGAGGGGCTGGAGCGCGACGAGATCGAGGTCTGTAGCTTGAGCCATCAGCTCCCCGGCCCCTTCTGCCCGGACCGCCTGCGTATCGCCTATCTCCCCGGCCGCTCGAAGCTCACCGCCTGCGCCATCCACCGCCGGATGCTGGTCGACGCCAAGACCGGCGAGCTGCTGGCCGGCGACTGCGTGAGCCGGCGGCCCCACGAGCTGCGGCTGTTCACGCTCTACCCGCCCGAGCTGGTGGCCTGGTGGCGGTCGCAGGGCAATCCCGCGCAGGACGTCCCCCGCCTGGCCGCCGCCTGCGAGGGGATCCCGGACGGCGAGCCGCCGCGGATCGTCTCGCCGGACGGCAACACACCTTACCGCCTGCGCCGGGACTCGCCGGCCGAGTACCAGAAGATCGCCCTGGTCGCCCAGGTGTCGCCGGGGGTGCGGCATCTGTACTGGTATCAGGACGGCTCGCTGGTGGCGACCACCGAGGCCGCCACGGCCGCGGGGCGCTTCCTGGCCCCGGTGCGCGGGGAGCACCGGCTGGTGGTGACGGATGATCTGGGGCGGTCGGACGGGGTGACGTATCGGGTGGAATAGCTTTCCCCCTCCGCCTCGTTCTCACCATCAGTACGACGCGGAAGGTATCGAAATTTGTCAATATGACCTGACGGCATTTGACACTGGTAGACCGAGAGGCGTAGATTCCTGGGTCTGTGGGAGTAGGTAAGATGACAGCACTACGCAAAAGCGTGCCGCTGATCCTCGCCGCCGTCGCCCTCCTGGGCCAAGCGGCTGTCGCGCGTGCCCAGCGCCTCCCGGGAGTCGGGGGGTTGGTGCGCGGCGAGTCGAGCCCGCTGTCCGCCGCCCACGTCTGGGCCTACCAGATCACCGATCTCTCCCTGCACAAGGTGTTGACGGACGCGCAGGGCAACTTCCTCTTCAGAGATCTCCCCGCGGGGTTTTACAAAATCATCGCCCACAAGGTGGGGTTCGTTCCCCGGATGGTTCTGCTCGCCCGCCAGAAGGCGCAGGATTATCAGCGCGTCGAAGTCGACCTCCCCCAGCGTCAGGCCGGGCAGGCCGAGAAGGAGGACGACTTCTGGGGCCTGATCTCCCAGGTGCCCCCCGACGTGCTGTTGGTCGATCGCGGGCGAGGTGCGGGCCCAGACCGGCGTCGATAATTCCGTCGCCCCGGGCAGCAGCGGGCAGAGGTCCGGCGCCGGCTTCGACATCCAGGGGAAGCTCGGTGAGATGCAGGTGGGCGTCCAGGGACGCTACTTCACGCTCAGCCCGGGCGCCACCTTCCAGCCGGCCGGCGGCGGACCGGGCACCGGCCAGACGGGCAGCGTGGCGCTCGACTTCGCGCGCGGCCCGGGCAGCCGGGTGAGCATCCAGTCGTCCAACAACCGGATGATCGCGCGCAACGAATCGGGGGACTACTCGCCGGTCGACCAACAGCACGTCGGGCTTAGCTGGTCGCAGAACGTGGGCGAGAACGGCCACTCCGAGCTCGCCGCCTTCTACACCTCCGAGAGCAACCTCCACCGCCAAGCCGCGGTCGTGCCCCTGAGCATTCCGGACGCGTCGCGCACCTTGAACTTCGAGTGGGCCTACACCGAGAATTTCAGCGACCGGAGCTCGCTGCAGGGCGGCCTGCGCTACCGCCAGCGGGAATTCGGCCTCGGTGACGCCGACCGGGCCAACGGCAAGACGGGCAACGGCTGGCAGGACCTACGGCCTCTACAGCTCGCTCTCGGACGGTACCGTGGCCCTCACCCCGCAAGGCGGCGTGGTGCTTCAGCTCGCCTCCGACTGGCAATTCGAAACCACCGCGGCCTATCGCATCTACCGCGACCAGCCGCTCGTCCCCGACTTCCTCCCCACCCTCTTCGAGCAGCGCGATCTCTGCGAGCAGGGGAGCGCCTCCTGCTATCAGATGAATCTGACGCACAAGGTGGGGAACGACGACTCGCTGACCTTTGGCGCCGCCCAGCGCAAGGTGGGGGACACCCTGCGGCTCTACTTCAGCGACGACTTCTTCGACCGCACCGAGAGCCTCTACCTGGTGCGCGGCGACAAGCTGCCGGAGCTGCGGTTTGGCTTCCAGCACAAGGTCTCCCCCAAGGTCACCACCAAGCTCGATGCCAGCATGGCCTCGGGCGGCGGCGGCCTGTTCCTCGCCTCGGACGGCCTGCCGTACCAGAACAAGGTGCGCTATCTGGTGACCTCGCTCGACACGCAGTTCCTCGGCACCTCGACCGGGGTCTTCGTGGCCTTCCACCATCTGGAGCAGCAGCTCGATCCCGTGGGGATGGGCCGGCC
>QHVW01000720.1 GCA_003223675.1 Acidobacteriota bacterium | reverse complement strand
GCGCAGACTTGCCGAGGATGGCGCCACCTGCACTGTCATCGAAACTACGCGGATCCCCCTCAGCCAGTCCATTGACGAGCGCGACGTCGCTGATCGTCGCCGGGGTCCCGTCACCAAACTGGAACACCCGGCTCATGTGGTTGCCGTCGAGGACGGTCGTCCGCGCGCCGGCGCCGGAGATCGTCAGGTCTGTGACGATGCCGATTACGCCCAGGGTCAGGACGTAGTGGCCGGCCGGAATCGCGATGGTGTCGCCGGGGTTCGCGGTGGCCACGGCATCGCGCAGCGAGCAGGTGACGCTGCAGTCTCCCAGGTTCTGATCGGCGGTGGTGTTGACGACTACGGTAGCCGCCTGGGCCGGGGCTGCCGCCAGCCCGAGAGCCGTCACGGCCAGCGCGGCGGCCAGAAGGCCGCGGGTTCCAAGCTTGAGTTGCATTTTGCCATCCTTCCTAAGATCGGTTCGAGCCGATACCGCTCCGCGTCTCCTCTCACACGATGTGGATGGGTACGCGGTGACTTTCGGGTACCAGGCTGTCCGTCAGCTCCGTGTAGATAATAAAGGCCCAAAACTGCTTTGACCATCCTCTCTAGGGAGGAGATTTTGGGGGCTCGGCCTCCTCTCTAGGGAGGAGGCGGCCTACCCGGAAGTGTGATAAGGAGCGGCGACTACCATCACCCCGGCCCTCTTCTCCCATAGGCGCTGACTTTGCGGGCTGAGAAGGTGTCTCGAAAGATGGCGTCAGCGACTCCGCTTACCGCCCGGGATTGAAATCCCACCAGCGCAGGTGCCAGGCGAATGGGCCGCCGCCCGAAGATCTCGAACGGCGGCCCCCGAGGGCCTTCGCCCTACTGGTACGTCACTACGAGCTGCGGCCGGTTGGCCGCGGTGGCGTTGTCGCCCGAGTAGTAGCCGACGTAGTCAGCGATTCGGTCGTTATCGTCGTCGAGGTTGAAGTAGACGCGAAGCTGCGTCGTCCCCGTCTTGTTGATGGCCGCGAGACCCGCGGCGTTGAGACTGCCTTCCGACCAGTCCAGGTTGTTGGCGGCGTTGGAGAGGCTCGCCGCCTGGACGGCGGTCGCCGCGGCCTGGAAGTCGCCGGTCTGCAGCGTCGTCGAGCCCGAGAAGCCGCTGCCCGACTGGACATCGACCCAGCAGGTTCCGAAGGTGGTGAAGGGGTTGGTGCCGGAGAGCGTGCCGCGGCGCAGGCGCAGGGTCACCGAAAGGATGGTGGCGCCGTCGGGGATGGCCGAGGTGTCGAAGGAGACGACGGACTTGTACTGCTTGTTTTTATTGTCGTCGCCCACCCGCAACGCGCTGGTGGTAGTGGCGGCGGCATCGATCGAGCCGCCGGCGTTGGAGGTCTCGGTCGACTCCAGCACCCAGCCGTCCTGAGCGGCGACGGAGGTGAAGGTGACCGACGCCACCGGAGTCGCCGACGCCTGGTTCGAGCTCGCCCCCTCGCCCGCTCCGTTGGTCCCGGTCACAATGTAAAAATAGGGGGTCCCGTTGACGAGGCCGGTGTCGGTGAAGGCCGTGCCGACGAGGTTGCTCCGGACGGTCGTGTACGGCCCGCCGCTCGTCGTGCCGCGGTGGACTTGATAGGCGGTGGCACCGCTCGCGGCCGTCCAGGCGAGGCTGACCTGCGCGTTGCCCGGAGTCGCCGAGAGGGAACCCGGCGCGGCCGGCGGCGTCTCGCAATATTGGGCCTGCTTGCCGATCACCGTATACAGGCAGCCGGACTGTTCGATCAGGTAGAGGATCGCCTCGCGGTTGCGCGCGGTCTGGGCGGGGATCACCTCGTCCGGCGGATAGAAGCCGGCCTGATCGGTCGAGATCGGGTACATCTCGAAGGTGTAGGAGAAGATCCGGTGGACGCCGTACAACCAGTCGTTGATGCTGCCGTCGAAAATGTAGAGGTCGCTCGCCTGCTCGGGCGTGTAGCCGTTGGTGGCGGCCATCGCCTGGCCCAGGGCCACCAGCGCATCGTGATCGTCCTGGGTCATGTCCGCCGGGACGTCGGTCAAGGTGTAGCTGTAGGGCCACAGCACCAGCTCGTCGAAGGTGTGGAAGTCGATGTTCGCCTTGATCTGCTGCACCCCGTTCACCACGCGGCTGTTGACGAAGTCGCGCACCACCTGGGTCTCGGGAGCTGAAAAAGCGGCGGGGCCGCGGTAGGTCGTGCTGCTCGGGTCGGTGCTGCTGCCGCCGCAGCAGCCCCAGTTGTAGGCCCAGTTGCGGTTCAAGTCGGTGCCGATGTAGCTGGAGCCCGCGTTCGGCTGGCGGTTCTTTCGCCAGTTGGCGTACGTACCCGTGGCGATGTCATATTCCCCGCCGTCCGGGTTCATGTCGAAAATCATCCAGATCTCCCGGCTGTCCACGTCCTGAGTGATCCGTGGATCGACGCCGTAGCCGTCGAGCAGCATGTGGAGCGTGTAGAGGCCCTGCTCCACCGTCAGGTGCTCGCGGGCGTGCTGGTGATGAGTGAGGAGCACCTCGGGCTCGTCCTCGTCGACGCCCACGTTGTCGGAGATCTTGCCGGCCCAGATGGTGCGCCCCTCGTAGGTGGTGCCGAGGCTGAACAGCAAGAAGATGTCCGGATGATCGAACGCGGCCTGCTGCAGCTCGGTGACCATCTCGTCGTAGTCGTGATACGCCGAGTCGGCGGGCGGAAACACTTTGAGAAACTCCTCGGGGGTTTCGAGACGC
>QHVW01000719.1 GCA_003223675.1 Acidobacteriota bacterium | reverse complement strand
CAGGAGGCGGCCGAGGATGAGGGCGCCCAACCACCCGGTGAGCGCCTTGAGGGCGAAATGCAGCAGGAAGAAATGCTCCAGGGGGCCGGCGCGCGCCAGCAAGGCCGTGGGGGCGAGCACCGCGGCCTGGGGATTGCTCCAGGGGGAGCTGCCGCCGTCGAGGAGGTCGGACCAGAACGGCGGCCGGCCCGCGCGGAGGGCCGCCCGCACCTCGGCCTCCCAGGGGTAGAGCTGGAGCACCGCGTCGTTGTAGGGCGCGTGCGGGTCGGGATCGGCTGGCAGATCGAGGTCGGGAATGTTGGTGAAGAGGGTCTCGTCGAGCGGCAGGAACAGCCGGCGCCCGTCGACGAGCCAGGGGAGGCAGAGCGCGAGGACCGCCAGGCAGGCGAGGAGCCGCTCTCCCTTGGCCGTCCGGGAGCCGAGCCCCCGGGCGAGGCCCTGGAGCGCTCCCTGCCAGAGCAGGAGGAGCGCTGCCAGGAGAGCGGCGAGGGCGATCAAGAGCGGGCGAGGGCTCCTACTTCTGCTCGGCCGGCACCACGCCGGTGAGCTTCACCGGCCGTTTGGCGCGGGCGTCGAAGTCGGCGAGGATCTCCTCCTGGGTGCGCCCCCCCTTCGGCACGATGACGTCGATCAGCGGCGGCTGGATGGCCGCGTTCTCGCGTCCGCCGCCGAAACGGTCCTGCCAGCGGCCGGGGGAGACGGGGAGGATCATCAACCCCTGGTCGCTGTTCTGGCGGCCGAGTTGGTGGGCGATGTCGAACGACTGCACCAGGTCGGCACCCGAGGCGGCCACCACGTAGGCCCAGGTCGCCTTGGCGGGGCCGCCGAGGAAGATGCCAGGCACGAAGAAGCTGATCTTCTGCCCGCGCACGTGGATCTGCGTGGGGAAGAAGATCCGCTCGTCGACGTCGGCCGGGATCTGCTTGCGCAGCGCCTCGGCCTCGGCGTCGGTGAGGGTGCTCCCCTCCTTGTTGACGTCCTGGCTGAGGGTCTTCAGGAGCAGCCGCTTGAGCTCGGCCTTGGCCTCGGCGGGGCGCGGGGTGAGGATGATCGCCTTCTCCCACGCCGTCGCGGGGTCGATCTCGGCGTGGCGGCCGGGGAGCATGGTGAGGCCGCCCGAGCCGGGCACCCGGTCGGTGTCGATGTAGATGTCGAGGTTCAGGTTGTAGAAGCCGAAGCGGGCGACCTTGTCGAGCTGGGTGCCGAGGTCGTCGACGGCCTCGCGGCCGGGCGGCCGCACGGGTTTGGCGAAGGTGACCTCGAACATCGTGCCGTCGCCGTCCTCGCGGGCGGTCAGGGAGACGATGTCGAGGTCCCCGGGCTTCAGGTCGTCGTTGCCGGGATAGACGATCTTGCCGTCGCCGTGGTCGTCCCCCCGTGGATCGGTGAGGGTGAAGATCTCCTTGCCGGCGCCGAAGGCGGGCGGTGCGATCAGGGCGGTGAGGAGGGCGGCGGCCAAGAGATGAGCACGGCTGAGTCGCATAACGTCTCCAGGATAAAGCTAAGCCTTGGCGGGATTCTAATGTAGGGGCGCCCCTGTGTGGGCGCCCTGTCGAGCCTCGCCGAAAACAGGGCGGCCACATAGGGCCGCCCCTACAACGGTTTTCGCAACCGGCCTAGAACCGGACCTTCATGAACACCTTCAGGCGCTCCTGTTTGAAGTCCCGATTGAGCAGGCTGTTCCAGCCGCCGAAGCGACCCTTGAAGCCCGGAGAGCCGACAGGCACGCCGAAGTCGTGGGCGATCCCCGCGTCCGCGAACTGCGTCACGTAGCCGCCGCCGAAGTCGGGCGTGAAGGTGCCCCAGTTGTACTCGAAGTTGGCGCCGAATTCCGCCGCCCCGAAGGTGTAGTGGGCGTAGGCGATCAGCTTGTTCTTGTTGTTCGTCCCCGAGGCCATGCTGTGGAGCTGGTAGGCCTGGAAGGCGGTGTTGCCGTCCTTCAGGTCGACGTTGTAGTGCTCGTAGGTGATCGAGCCGTAGAGGTTCCCGGTGAGCTGATAGCCGGCGCCGAGCTGGTACAGCTTGTAGTTGAGGTCGCGGTCGTCGTCCGACAGGCTGTCGAACGGCTTCCACTGGTAGCCGGTGACGCCGTTGACCGTGATCACCGGCGGGTTGCCGTAGAGGTCGGCCGTCGAGTGGCCGGCCGAGAAGTTGTTGGTGTTGTTGTGGCACGCCGCGCCGCCGCCCGGGCAGTCGCCCGGCTGGTAGGGCAGGAAGCGGGAGTCGTTCATCCGCTTGTCGGTCTCGCCGATGTACTTGATCTTGCCGAAGACGTCGACCCCCTTGCCCACGTTGAGCAGGTACTTGCCGCGCAGGATGGCGATGTCGGTCTTCTTGTCCTGGAACGGCGCGAAGGCGTTGCGGAAGGAGCCCACGCCGGCGTCGGACTCGAAGTTCGGATAGATCGAGTCGGTGATGCCGCGGCTGGGGTCACCCCAGGCCTGCCAGTTGGTGTTGTAGTCGATGCGGGTGTACTCGCCCGAGAGGTCGAGGTCGCCGATCGTCCAGTTGGGCGCGACGGTGATCCCCTTCCAGCCGATGACGGTCTCGGCCATCGGCTCCTCGAAGTCGGTGAACTCGTTGTCGACGTTGATCGTCGCCACCTGCTGCGCCGGGCCCTCCCAGCCGCCGTAGCCGATGCGGGTGGGGTTGCCGGGGAAGACGCCGAAGGCCGCGTTGTCCGGGCCGGGGAAGACCCAGGCGCCGTCGTGACCCTCGGTGAGCAGCACGTCGACCTCGCGGCGGGCCGCCAGGATCGAGGTGTACTGGGCGCCGATGTTGAAGTACTCGAGGTTGAAGGAGAGCCCGACGCCGAACGGGTCGTTGAG
>QHVW01000718.1 GCA_003223675.1 Acidobacteriota bacterium | reverse complement strand
GGCCGAACCCGGCTCGATCTGGCCCAGGCTGCCGGCACCGGATCGGCCTCGGCCGCGATGGAGCTCGGAGAGGCCCGCCGGATCTTCACCGCGCTGGGGCTCCCCGCCTATGTGGAGAAGGCCGAACGGCTCGCCGCGGAGCTCGCGGTGGCTCCCTCGCTGGAGCGGTCGGGCGGTCCGAACGTCAGGTAGGCCTTCGCCTCGGGCTCACGGTCCGGAGCGCTGACGACCTTCAGGTGGCTGAGGGTGCGGAGGCAGACCCCCCGGGGTCCCAGCTCGGAGATCGGCCACCGGTCCGGGGCCGTCCAGAAGGTGTCGTACCCCGGCCAGGCGAGCGCCGCGTCCCGCTTCCCGGGCGAGCAGAGCCCTCGCCGCACCAGCCGTTCGAAGAAGGCCCGCCAGCGCGGGTCGCGAGACGGCTGGCGGGGGAAGGACCCCTCGATGCCGATCCGCGGCAGGATCTCGTCCGTCACATCGAAGGAGAGGTGGAGCCGTTCGACCCCTTCAAAGAGAGGGACGACCTCTTCGATTGCCGGAACCCTCTCCGGGAGGATGCTCCGGAGATAGCCGGGAATCCCAGCCGGCTCCAGGCCGAAGATCTCCAGCCGCACGGCGTCACTCCCCCGGGCCTGCAGGTTGAAGACGTAGAGGAGGCTGGCTGGAGGCGGCAGGGCCCCGAGGCAGGAGAGAATGCGCGCGCGCTGGCCGGCTGGAAGCGGCCGGCCCTGGAGAGCGGGGAGGAGGGTGCCGGTGAGCCAGCCCGGGTCGGTCTCCCGGGGAAGCTTCGCGCAGACGACGGGCGCCGGCGGCCGGTCTCCGTCCGTCGCCCGGTCCAAATCGAGCTCCAGCCAGACGGAGCGGGCGGGTGTGAGCGAGCCCTCGGCCCAGCGATCGAGAAATTCTTGGACGGAGGGGAACCGTGGCGCCAAGACGTGGGCTTCGCCGGCCGTGTGGAGGCGCAACGACAGATCGACCGCGGTGGAACCGGGGGCGAGCCGCGTTTCCAGGGTCCCCTGGCACTCGCCGGGGAGGAGGCCGGCGAGCCGGCGAAGACGCCCGGTGCTTTCAGGATCGAAGAGCGGCTCGCTCAGCCGGGGCGCCAGAACGGCCAGCCAGTCCGTGGAGGTCAACACCGCCGCTGCTATCGCCGGTCCCTATGCTTTAGGGAGGGGGCCAGATGTCGCCCCCGGCGGCCTGCTCGAGGTCGTCGTCCGACAGCTCCCGGTCGCTGTCCAGGAGCTCCTGGATGTCCGCCGGGGTGAGGAGATACCCCCTGCCGCACGCCCAGCGGAGAGCCGCGTCCGGATTGCGGAGCAGGGTCCGGGATTCGTCCAGCAGGCGGGGATCGTTCCGTAAGGCTTCCAGGAAGCGGCTCAGCTCGGCACTGCTCATTGTGTTCTCCTTCTGGAGTTTCTCCAACGATGCTCCTTTTTCGGGAGCAATTCAACTCCTCGGGAGCATGCAAGATCCGTCCGGGGGGCGGCGTCCTACCCCTCCCGCGCCGCCGGGGGGTCCACCACCGTGAAGTGGAAGGTGGTGCCGTCGCCGGGGGTGCTCTCCAGCCAGATGCGGCCGCCGATCTGCGCGACGGCGGCCTGGACGATGGCGAGCCCCAGGCCGGTGCCGTCCGCCACCTCGGGGTGGGCGCGGACGAACTGCTCGAAGATGAGGCCGTGCATCTCCTCGGGGATGCCGAGGCCGTTGTCCGCCACCGAGATCCGCCAGTACCCCCCGTCCTCCCGCTGCACGCCGAGGCGGACCCACCGGTCCTCCTCGGCCGGATCGGAGTACTTGACCGCGTTGCCCACCAGGTTGATCAGCGCCAGCTCGACCCGCGTGGCGTCCACCTGGACGTCGGGGATCGGCTCCTGGATCTCGATGCGCACCCCCCGCTCCGCCGCCAGGGTCTGGAGCTCGTCGACCGTCTCGGCGATCAGCGCGCGCAGCGACAGCCGCCGGCCCTGCGCCGTCTCCTCGCTCCCCTGGGCGATCGCCAGCGACTGGACGTCGTCGGCCACCCCCTTGAGGCGGCGCAGCGTCTGCTGGAGCGTGCGGAGGGCCTTCTCGCGCGTGGCGGCGTCGGCATCCGCGTTGCCCAGCAACTGGATGGCGATCTCGGCCGTGGACAGCCGGTTGCGGAGCTCGTGCGCCAGGTCGCGGCCGAAGCCGCCGAGCAGGCGGGCGCGGTCGCGGCGGTCCCGGAACCCCTCTTCGCGGAAGGTGGTGGCGGTGATCGTGGTGATCGAGGTCAGCGCCCGGTGGAGCCGCTCGGCGACCTCGATGGCGTAGTCCGGCGGCACCTTGCGGCGGAAGCTGCGGGCGTCCTCGCGCAGCGCCTTGTAGAGGATCTCGCCCAGGATCTCGAATTCGGCCAGGATCTCGTCGATGTCGTACCCCTGCTCGCGGCGGAGCCGCGCCAGCTTGGTGAACTCGTCCTGGACGAGCTGCTCGGCGGACAGGTCCCCCTCCGAGGAGAGGTACTCGGAGACGGAGCTCAGGACCTCGGGCATCCGGTTGAGCAGGGCGTCGGCCGGGAACACCCGGCGCGGGTGGACGTCCAGGCGTTCGAGGAGGCGGTCGAGCCAGGCGCGGGTCAGCTCGGTGGAGCGGCGCTGGAGCTCGGTGCCCAGATGGGCTTCCAGAGGGAGGACGTTCTTCTTCTCACGCATAGAGCCTCGCGATTCGCTGTCGGGGAGCTGAAACGGACCAGGGGAATTCTAGCTCATGGGCCGTCGTAGCGCGACCGCCGGACGTGCTGCCGCAGGCCGTGGAAGATCCAGGGGATCGTCTCCGCGGTGCCGCGCTCGACCGCCCAGCCCGGCGTGAAGCCCCCGGGGTCGGTGTAGAGGCGCAGCACGGCCAGGGTGCGGCCGGGCCCCAGGGCGGTCAGCGTCCAGGAGCCGTGATGGTCCTTGACGTTGCCCGAGCGCGGCACGTACGCCCAGTCGATCCGCCAGGTCTTACCCGCGGCGCCCGTCTCGACCCGCTGCTCGAAGCGCACCCGGTAATGGCGCTCGCCCGTAGGCGCCGGGAGCTTCATCACGTGCTCGGCCACGGCCGACCCGTCCGGCTGCGGGGAGGCGGCGGACTTCTGCAGGAAAGGCATGAATTCGCTCCAGTGGCCGTAGTCGGCGAGCGCCCGGAAGACCCGCTCCGGAGGCGCCTCGATCACCCCCCGGCCCACCCCCTCCCGCGGCTTGCCGGCTCCCGGCGAGGCGGTCTCCACCCAGACGTCCCCCGTCGGCGTCGGGCAGGGGGTCCCGGGCCGCGAGAGGCCCGGAGCGGCGAGCGCGAGGACGAGCAGCAAGCTGGCCATCGCGAGATTCTATGTGATCGGAGTCTTGCTCACGGTGAAATCCGAATCGTGCAAAAACGTCCAGAATTGAAGAGCAGCAAAGCTAAAGATGGCCAGTTTGGAGTCAAGGTGGTTCCGGAGTCCAGCCAAAGTGGATTGAGATGTTTGACACTGCGATCTTGCCTGATCTAGCCTGGGGCATGGCAACCAACCCTCAGGAGGACGTCTGATGCCGACTCCGAGCTCACTCGTCAGCGGGGCGGATACCGCCTGGATGCTGATCTCCTGCGCCCTCGTGCTACTGATGACGCCGGCACTGGCGTTCTTCTACGGCGGCCTCGTACGCTCCAAGAACGCGCTCAACCTGGCCTTCGGCCAGGGGAACGCCGTCGTGGGCGGTCTCGGCCACCTGCTGCTGCGCGGGGTGGGGGTGGAGGCCCACGGCACCATCCCGCACGTGCTGTTCATGGCCTACCAGGGGACCTTCGCCGTGATCACCGCGGCCCTGATCTCGGGCGCCGTGGTGGAGCGGATGCGCTTCGGCCCCTATCTGGCCTTCATCGCCGCCTGGTCGCTGCTCGTCTACGCCCCGGTCTGCCACTGGGTGTGGGGGGGCGGCTGGCTCGCCACCCTCGGGGCGCTCGACTTCGCGGGGGGCACGGTGGTGCACGTCAACGCGGCGGCGGCGGCCCTGGTGGCCGCGGCGGTGCTGGGACCGCGCCGCGACTACGGCCGGCAGGCGCTGCTGCCGCACAACGTCCCCTTCGTGCCGCTGGGGGCGGCCCTCCTCTGGTTCGGGTGGTTCGGCTTCAACGCCGGCAGCGCCCTGGCCGCCAACGGCATCGCCGCCCTGGCCTTCGCCAACACCATGATCGCGCCCATGGCGACCCTCGCCGTCTGGATGGGGCTCGACCTCCTGCGTACCCGCCGGATCACGGCGGTGGGCGCGGCCACGGGGGCGGTGGTGGGTCTCGTGGCGATCACTCCGGCCGCCGGCTTCGTCAGCCCAACGGCGGCCCTGGTCCTCGGGGCCCTGGCGGCGGTGCCGAGCTACTACGGCATCCTGTGGCGCTCGCGCACCCGGCTCGACGACTCGCTCGACGTCACGGCGGCGCACGGCGCCGGGGGGATCCTGGGGGCCCTGCTCACCGGCGTCCTCGCCACCGCGGCCTGGGGTGGGGCGGACGGCCTGATCGCCGGACATCCGGGTCAGGTGGGCAAGCAGGCGGTGGCGGTGCTGGCCACGGCCCTCTACAGCGCCGGCGCCTCGTTCGGGCTGCTGAAGCTGATCGGCGCCTTCGTGCTGTTGCGCGCCGAGAAGCGGCACGAGGGGCTCGGTCTCGACGTGGCGATGCACGGCGAGGAGGCCTACTCGAGCGGCGAGGGGGCGATCCTGGTGCTCCCCGATCCGCCGGCGCCCCGGCCGCCCGCCGTGGCCGTGCCGGTCCCCGTGGGAGGTGAGGCATGAAGCTCATCACGGCGATCGTCGCCCCGAGAGGCTGCCGGAGATCCTCGAGGCGCTGTTCAAGGCCGAGGTCTACGGCCTCACCATCTCGCGCGTGCAGGGGCACGGCGGGGAGACCGAGCGGGTCGAGACCTACCGGGGGACCACGGTGAAGATGGAGCTGGTCGAGAAGGTCCGGCTCGACATCGGGGTCTCCGATCCGTTCGTCCAGGTGACCATCG
>QHVW01000717.1 GCA_003223675.1 Acidobacteriota bacterium | reverse complement strand
TTTGGCTCCTCGAACATGTTTATTTTTGAAAGCCCCCTAAGAACAAGCTTGATGGCCTTCTTCAGTTCCCCTGAATAACCGAGAGCTAAGCCCTTCTTGATTAAAGCCCGTCCTTCAAGATGACGATCCCTCGCTTCCCGGTAGACGAGAATGGCACGGTCTAGGAGGTCCGCAGCTTCGTTGAAGCGCGTTTGTGAGCTGCGCAATGACGCCATGAAGCTGAGGATCTGTGCCCCCGTCAGCGCATCCTCGCCAGCCCGCTTGTGGTGCTCTTCAGCACGAAGGAGAGCCTCCTCGGCGCCGCGGAGGTCCGAGGCGATCCGGTAGGCGTTGCCGAGATGGGCCCAGGCGATGGCCCTTTCGTCCTCCACCAGCGACTCGCCGTAGTAACCGGCGTCCAGCCAGTCCGCGATCTCCACCGCCATCCGGGCCAGCTCCACGGCCCGGGCGGGATCGCGGAACCAGGACTCCCGGCTCCTCTTCAGGAGGAGATCGCAGAGCTTGAGGGCGTGGAAGCGCACCTCCGTCCGGACCCGCTCCGGGCGCTCCGGCGCGGGCGTCGCGGCCAGCTCCTCCAAGAGGCCCGCGGCGGACTCGATCTCACGGTGGATCTCCTGGAGCCGGTCACCAGCCCTTTCGAGAGCGGCGTCGAGGGCCGGCTCGTACTTCTTCTCTGGATCGGAGTTGCGTTCACTCATCCCTGAACTCTTTGGAGGTTTTCTCCTGACGCAATGACAGAGCATCCTTCAGCTCGGTGAGCAACCACCCTTCACGATCGCGGACCTTGTCCCACTGATAGGAGAGCCGGATCAGCGCCGCGGCCACCCGCAGCTCCGACTCCTTCCCGGAGACGCCATGGCGCTCGAAGAGGCGCGCGATCCTCGGCTTGAGCCGATCGACCAGCCGCTGGAGGTCCGCCCGTGTCGGTTCGCTGGAAGAAGGCATGTTCATCGATGCCCCGCGTCCCGGAATCTCCCCGGATTCCGAGACGCGAAGACTCTCCCTTTATAGACTATGTTGCCACAGGGCGTGAAATCGGGACAAGCGGCGGCATTTTCCCCGAGAACGAGGTGGAGCTAGCCGTTGGGATCGATTGTCCCGTGGTTGTCGCTCTGGGTGGGGGCCGGAGCCACGGTGGCGCCATCCGGGTCGATCCCCCAACCGTTCTTCGGGTGAGGTGCCGGTCCGAAGAGCTGGAGGAGGAAGTCCCACTCGGGCGGCCGCAGCCGAGGGAAGGAGGAGGCCCAGGGCCAGGACGGCGGCGAGCACGAACCGTACCAGGGGTTTCCGGCGCATGTGCGGACCCTTTTCCGGGCAGGTCGCCGGCAGGGCCTCCAGCGGCCCGCCCCGCCTGCCCTCCAGACCGCATAGTGTGCCTTTCTACATCTGAGAGGTCAGAGAGGGCACGCTCTGGAGGCTTTTGAGCACCAACTTATATAGACTCGGAGCCTTTCGCTCCAAGAGAAAGGGGATTCCATGCTCAGAGCCCGCCTCCTTCAAATGACCGTTCTCCTCGCGGTTCTCGCCATAGCCGCGTACGCGCCTGTCGCTTCGGCCTCTTGCGGCATTCAGTGCGTCCTGACGGACGGGGGCACGACTCCCACCGCTGGCGGGATCGGCAACGACTGCACCTCAGCCACCAATTCTCTGAAGTCGCAGTTGCAGAGCTATGCGAGCGGGTACTGCCCCTCGCGCGTCACCTGCCAGAGCACCGTCACCATCACGATCGCCTGTCATGCGGACGGCACCGGCTACTCGGTCTCAGGCTACGAGACCTTCGGCTGTCAAGAAAACACCTGCCTGTGACCCGCGGCCAGCGGACGGGGGGAGCACGCTCTCCCCGTCACCTCAAGGCTCCCTTCCTTGCGCCCCCGCGAAGCCGGGGGATAGAATCCAAAGCGGTGCTCCGCATTTCCGGCGCGCCCTTGATGTCGAGGGGAGATTGGGGATGGCTCAGCAAACGAAGGATCTGGTCGAAGAGCCCGCCACCGCCGCTGTTGCCGCGGTAACGCCGAGCCCGGCACGGCTTTCCCTGGACGGGAAGGACTACGAGCTGCCGGTCGTCGTCGGCTCCGAGGGTGAGGTCGGTGTCGATATCCAGCAGCTCCGGGCCCACAGCGGCGCGATCACCCTCGATCCCGGCTATGGGAACACCGGAGCGTGCGAGAGCGCCATCACGTTCATCGACGGCGAGGCGGGGATCCTGCGCTACCGCGGCTATCCGATCGAGGAGCTCGCCGGCAACGCCTGTTTCACCGAGATCTGCCACCTGCTGATCTACGGCAGCCTCCCCAACAAGGCGGAGCTCAAGACGTTCGAGGAGCGGCTGACCTACCACACCCTGCTCCACGAGGACATGAAGAAGTTCTTCGAGGGGTTCCCGTCGAGCGCCCATCCGATGGCCATGCTGTCGTCGATGATCACCTCGCTCTCCGCCTACTACCCGGACGGCAAGACGGTCGACCTCGACCTCAACATCGCGCGGCTGCTGGCCAAGGGGCCGACCATCGCGGCGTGCGCCTACAAGAAGAACGTCGGGCAGCCGTTCATGTACCCGCGCAACGACCTCTCCTACTGCTCGCGCTTCCTCCACATGATGTTCGCCGTGCCGGCCGAGCCGTACAACGTGCGGCCGGTGCTCGACCGGGCGCTCAACCTGCTGCTGATCCTGCACGCCGACCACGAGCAGAACTGCAGCACCTCGACGGTGCGCATGGTGGGGAGCAGCCAGGCGAACCTCTTCGCCTCGATCTCGGCCGGCATCTGCGCCCTCTGGGGGCCGCTCCACGGCGGCGCCAACCAGGCGGTGATCGAGATGCTGGAGCGCATCCGCGACGACGGCGGCGACTACAAGAAGTACGTGGACATGGCCAAGGACAAGAAGTCGGGCTTCCGGCTCATGGGCTTCGGCCACCGCGTCTACAAGAACTTCGACCCGCGCGCCCGCATCCTCAAGCGGATGGCGGACGACGTGCTGGCCGAGCTGGGGGTCCAGGACCCGCTGCTCGACATCGCCAAGTCGCTGGAGGAGGTCGCCCTGCACGACGACTTCTTCGTCTCCCGCAAGCTCTATCCGAACGTCGACTTCTACAGCGGCATCATCTACCGGGCGATGGGCATCCCGACCAACATGTTCACGGTGATGTTCGCCCTCGGCCGCATGCCCGGGTGGATCGCCCACTGGAAGGAGATGCTGGACGATCCCAGCACCCGCATCAACCGCCCGCGGCAGATCTACACCGGCCCCACCCAGCGGCCGTTCGTGCCGCTGGATCAGCGGTAGGCAGGGCGGCCACATAGGGCCGCCCCTACAAACCGCCGTCCTTCTCCCGGTGGAACATCCGGTGAAGCTTCTCGTGCGCCTTCTCCCGGAACCCCTCCAGGCGGTTCCAGGCCTTCGGCCAGCGGGTTAAGAGACGCCTCAGCCCGCGGTAGATCAGCTCGTTGTCCAGCGACAGCAGGGCCGCGCCGACCAGGATGGTGGCGATGCCCTGGATGCCGGGCAGGACCAGGCCGGCCACCCCGACCAGGATCAACAGCCAGCCCAGGATGAAGATGGCCACACGGACCCAGAAGGGAAGCCGAGGGCGGGACGGGGTTTCTGCCATCGGTGCCAGGATATCCTGTGTTGACAAACCGGACCAAAGCGGTCCAGAATGAATCCCGGCTATTGAGACAAAATCTCAATACGTAAATCTGACGAGAAAACGATGATGAACGTCCGGGAAAAAGAACAGTTCCTGGGGTTCCTGCGCGACCGGGGGCAGCGCGTGACCGGCGAGCGGCTGGCGCTGTTCGACGAGATCTTCTCACAGCACGGTCACATCGACGCCGAGGAGCTGCTGGCGGCGATGAGGGCGCGGGGCCTGAAGATCTCGCGCGCCACGGTCTATCGGAACCTGGATCTCCTGGTGGAGAGCGGCCTGGCGCGCAAGTCGCGCCTGGGGAGCCGCGGGTTCCTCTACGAGCACATGCACGCGGGCCAGCAACACGACCATCTGGTGTGCGCGGGGTGCGGCCGGGTGGTGGAATTCGTCAGCCCGGGGATCGTGGCGCTCCAGGCGGAGATCTGCCGGGCGCACGGCTTCGTGCCGGCCCGGCACACGCTGCAGATCGCCGGGCTGTGCAACCGCTGCGCGGAGGAGGCTGTGCCCGACGGCCTGGCCTCTGCGCCGGCTCCTGGGAGGATGGCGCATGTTTGAGGCGTTGATCGTCACGCTGCGCGAGGGGGTGGAGGCGGTGCTGGTGGTGGGGATCATCGTCGCCTTCCTGCGCCGGGAGGGGTACGAGCGCTACCTGGGCGCCGTCTGGTCGGGGATCGGGGTGGCGGCGGCGGCGAGCCTGGCGGGGGCGTTCGTCCTCTACCGCTGGGCGGTGAACGAGGAGGTGTTCGAGGGGCTCCTCTACCTCGGCTCGGCGGTGATCGTGGGCTCGATGATGGTCTGGATGTGGCGGCACGCGCACGCGCTGTCGGGCGAGATGAAAGGGTCGCTCGCGCACATCCTGGCCCGAGAGCCCGCCGGCTCGGTGGCGGCCGGCCTCTTCCTCTTCACCTACCTGATGGTCTTCCGCGAGGGGATCGAGACGGTGGTCTTCCTCTCCGCGGTCTCGCTCACCACCAGCGGCCTGCTGGCGGTGCTGGGGGTGCTGATCGGCCTGACGGTGGCCATCGTGTTCGGCGTCTTCTTCGTGCGCGGGAGCCTGCGGATCGACCTCGGGCGGTTCTTCAAGATCACCGGCATCGCCCTCGGCATCTTCGTGCTCCAGCTCCTGATCAACGGGTATCACGAGCTGGCGGAGGCCGGCTGGCTGCCGGGCAACGAGACCACCATGGGCACGGTGGGGCCCCTGGTACAGAACGAATTCTTCTTCATCGCCGCCGTGCTCGCCCTGCCGCTGCTGATGCTGCTGATCCCGGGACGGAGCGTCCAGGAGGCGCCGGCTTCAGGCGCCGCGGCGCGCCTGGAGCGGGCGGGGAGCCGCCGGCAGGGGCGCGCCCGGGTGCTGGGGGCGACGCTCGGGCTGATCATCCTGGCGGCGCTCGGCCTGGGGTTCGTCTACTCGCAGCCGCCGGCCGCCCTCTCGGCGGCGACGCCGGTCGAGGCGGGAGCGGACGGCAAGGTGCGCATCCCCCTCTCGACCTTCCAGGGGACCAGGCTCCAGCGCTTCCAGGTGACGGTGAACGGCCAAGCGGTGCGCTTCATCGCCATCCCCATCGAGCCCGTGGCGAAGGGTGGGAAGATCGCCACCGCGTTCGACGCCTGTCTGCTCTGCGGCCCCAAGGGGTACTACCAGCAAGGGCCCAACATCACCTGCCTGCATTGCGGCTCGGTGATCTATCCGCCGAGCATCGGCCAGACCGGCGGGTGCAATCCGGTGCCGCTGCCGTCGAAGGTCGAGGGGGGCGATCTCGTCCTCCTGACGTCGGACCTGGCCGGCGGCGCCCAGCTCTTCGCCTCGGGAACGCACGGTTGAAATCGTCATGTACGCCCGCCTGCTGATCGAGTCGTTGCGCCGGGGGACGCGCCGCAAGCTGCTGGCGGTCAGCGCCGTGGCGCTCGGCACCCTGGGAGCGACCGCGCTCGGCGAGGTGGTGCTGGCGTCAGGGGACCGGCTGGCGGCCGAGATGGGCTCCTACGGGGCCAACCTGGTGACGACGCCGGCCAGGGAGGGCGAGACCCTGCCGGTCGGGGACCTCGTCAAGGTGCGGCGGATCTTCTGGAAGAACAACATCGTGGCGGTAACACCGACGCTCGATCTGCGGGTGCGGATGGAGCCGGGTGGGCCAGGCGGAACCATCGCGCCGCTGGTCGGCTCCTGGTTCGATCATCCGCTGGAGCCGGATTTCCGCACCGGCCTGCCGCGCACGCGGCCGACGCTGGCCGTCGAGGGGCGCTGGCCGGGGGATGGGACCGCCGAGGTCGCGGTCGGCCGGCGGCTGGCGCAGCGGCTGGGGGTGAAGCCCGGAAGCGAGCTGCGGGCGGGCCTGGGAGACCGGAGCGAGGGCTTCCGGGTGGTGGGGATCGTCACCAGCGGTGGCGAGGAGGACGATCAGGCGTTCGCGCCGCTGCCGGCGGTCGAGCGGCTGGCCGGGCTGCCGGGCCGCTTCACCCGCGCCGAGACCTTCGCCCTGACGTTGCCCGAGGTCCGCAACTCGCACCCCGATCCGCGCCGCAATCCCAAGGAATACGAGACCTGGTACTGCACGGCCTACCCCTCCTCGATCGCCCAGCAGCTCAACGAGGCGCTGCCGGGAGCGCGGACGGCGGTGAATTTCGGCGTCACCCAGGCCACGGCGGACGTGCTGGGGCGGCTGCGCTGGGTGCTCACCGCCTTGGCGATCGTGGCGCTCGCGGGCGCCGCCGTGGGGGTGACCGCGGCGATGACCGCCACCGTGCTGGAGCGGCGTCTGGAGGCGGGCCTGCTGGTGGCCATCGGCGCGCCGCGCGGCCGGGTGGTGCTCTTCTTCCTCAGCGAGGCGGCGCTGCTGGGCCTGCTCGGGGGTCTCCTCGGCGGCGGGCTCGGCCTGCTCGGCGGACGGCTCCTGGGGAGCGGCGTGCTCGGGGTGACCGTCCCGTGGATGCCCATCCTGCTGCCGTTCGCCGCCCTCCTGGGGCTGGCGGTGGCCGTGCTCGCCAGCGCCGCCCCGGTGGCGCGCGCGCTGGAGCGCTATCCGG
>QHVW01000716.1 GCA_003223675.1 Acidobacteriota bacterium | reverse complement strand
CCGGATTCCCCGGCAGGATGCGCGCGCCGTTCAACCCCAGCCGCTTTACCACCTCGACCACGCGGGCCACCCGCGCTTCAGGGTCGCCGCCGGCGCAGATCCAGGAGGCATCCACCTCCACGAAGCGCACCGGATGGTCCTGCGGGTCCCAGTGGACGCTCGCCTGCACCAGGGCCCAGACGCCGGCCCACGACGGCACCACGTAGCGCGCCACGCGCGGCCCGTCGAGCACGGGCGGCATGCCGGTGAAAGCCGGAAGCTGCACCTTCAACCCCAGGCTCCCCGCCACCGCCTCCCCCGCGCCGCTCCAGGCGCCCGGGGCCCAGGCCACCGCGGACGGCGCCACCCCGGCCACCTCGCGCAGGCGGGCCAACTCGGCCGCCAGAGTCTTGCTGAGGCGCGACAGCCGCTCCTCCTGGCGCGCGGCCGCTCCCGTGTCCGGCTCGCAACGCACCGTCGAAGCGCCCGGCGGCTCCGCCTCCACCCGGGGCGCCAGCTCGATCCACGGCGAGGCGGCCAGCGCCGCGAGCACCGGCGCCAGGACAGGGTCCGCCGCCTGCGCCGGGCCCACGGTCACCACCGCCGGCATCTGATAGAGGGCGAGCAGGGGCACGACATAACGGAGCGCGCTCGCCGGATCGTCGAAGCTGAGCAGGACGGCCTTCCCGCCGCCGTCCGCGCCGAGAGACGAGGCGCGGACGGCCCGCCAGCCGTGCGCCTGGAGAAACTCCAGATGCTCGGCCACCTGGCCCGGGGTGAGCGCGCCGGCCGTGGCGGGCTCCGCCACCGCTCCCCAGGCGAGGCCCGGCGTCTCCGCCGACGCGGGCCCGGCGAGGAGGAGCATGAGAACGGCCAGAGACCGCATCAGAACCGCCTCCGGAGCGTGAGATAGAACCTGGGATCGAGCTCGCGCGAGCCGTCGTAGAGCTGGCTGCGCGCCCCCGCGCCCACCACCAGCGCCGCATACTCCGAGAGATCCCAGTCCGACTCCAGCCAGAGGCCACCCACCGGACCGGCGGCGAACCCCTGCTCGTCGTAGACGCCGGCCGCGGCGAGCAGCGAGAAGGTATGGCGATGGCCGGGGGTGTTGGCGGTCACCCACTCCGAGCGGTGGGTGAGCGAGACGCTGCGGTCGCGCGCCGGGCTGAAGTAGGGGACGTCGCTGCGGCTGTTGGTGGAGCCATAGACCTCGACGCCGAAATTGGCCCGGTAGACCGGCCCCTGCCGCGCCAGGAGATGGGCGGCGGCGAGCCCCCAGGCGCGGTCGTTGCCGTCGCTGAGCGCCGAGCGGCCGCCGCCCAGGCGCGCGTCCCACCGCGTCCCGGCGTTGTAGGAGAGCCCGGCGTCCCAGGTGTCGGCCACCAGCCCCTCCGCCCGCGCCCGTAGCGGCAGGTCGCGCCAGGCGTCCCGCGCGTAGCCGAGATCGGCGCGCCAGCGGTCGTCCGGCAGCAGGGCCGCCCGCACCTCCAGGGCCGGACCGCGCCCGAAATCCGTCCGGCCGTAGTCCCAGGCCACCCCGCCGCTCAGGCTCAGCCAGCGGCCGGGGCGCGCCGAGAGCCCCAGATAGGCCTCCCGCACGTCGCCGGCCGAATAGCGGTCGTCCTCCGAGCGGCTGCCGTAGCCGCCGGCCGCCAGCCGCGCCCGGGGCCCTAACGGCATGCTCGCCTCCAACTGCGTCCACGCCTCGCCCAGGCCGCGGTCCGAGGTGTCGTAGCGCCCCTCCAGCCGCGCCTCGGGAGCGAGCTGGGTGCGGACGTCGCGCCACAGCCGCTGGGCGTGGATGTTCTCGGGATAGAGCGCCACCAGATCGTCCGCCTCGCGCCGGGCGGCGGCGAGATCGCCCAGCGACGCCAGCGCTCCGGCGCGGGAGATGCGCGCCGTGGGATTGTCCACGCGGGGCACGTCGAGCGTGGTGCGGGCGAGCACCTCCTCGGTCGACTCCAGGCCGCGCCGGGTCCAACCCTGCCAGAGATAGGCGGTGGCCAGCCCCTCGCGCACCCGCCGGTCCCCCGGATGCTCGCGGAACAGGGCCTCGAAGCGCGCCTGCCCCTCGGCGGTGCGGTCCGCGAACAGCAACAGCCACCCGCGCTGGACCGCCGCCGTGAGCTCCTGGCCGGGGACCTTCGCCAGCCGCTCCAGCGCGGCCCCGGCGTCGCCGTAGTGCCGCTGCTCGATCGCCGCCCAGTAGATGCCGAGCCAGGGCTCGGGCGCGTTGGCGCGCTCACCTGCGAACGAGCGATAGAGCGCCTCCGCCTCCGCCGGCCGGTGAAGGCCCAGATAGGCGTCGGCGGCGGCGTTGCGCAGCCAGTAGGCGGCGCCGTCGTGGGGGATCGCCCTCTCCCACAGCGCGATCGCGTCCGGCATGCACTCGGCGAGGCGATAGGCGAGGAGGAGATCGCCGGTGGCCCGCGCGTCCCCGGGGTCCTTCCGGCGCATCGCCTCCAGGGCGTCGATGGCCGCGTCGGATTCATGACGCCGCTGGGCGGGCTCGAACACCGGCTCGGCCCACCCCCAGCGGATGTGGCGGGCGGCGAGATCCCCCGCGATCTGATGGGAGAGGGCGGCTCCGGCCTCTCCGGCCAGCGCCGCCGGATGCTCCTTCACGAAGTCGGCCGCCGCCTGCGGCGCTCCCGCGTCGGCCAGATCGAACGCGGCCTCCGCCCGCGCCTCCAGATCGTCCGGCCGCGCCGCGAGGCGGGCGTCGAGAGCCGCCATCGCCGGGTCCGGGCTCTCCGCCGCCGCCCCCGTCGGCTGCCCCGCGGCGGCCCACGCCACAATCGCCAGCACGGCGAGAGCCAAGCGGGCGGTTCGAGAGCCATGGATTTTTACATTCATAAACGACTCTGGCCACGGTGTTGTATCTTCCGGGCCAGGGGGGTCCGCGCGGCTCATCGCGCCGCGCGGTAGGTTAGGTATCGTCCGATTCCGTCGATCGGCTCAACTTTTTCACTTTATCACAAAAAGTATCTTCCAGGCGAGGCGGGATCGAAAAAACATCGGGCGGAGCGTGATTTGCCTGATTTTTAGACTGGTTATTGCAATGATCAAATTTCACGATGGGTTCGGGAGGTTTCGGAATTCTCGTGGCTGCCGAGGCCCCGCCCGGGGCATGGATGCCCGAGCGGGGGAGGCCGCGAACGCTCCGGATAGCGATAAGTCGTCCTGGATAACGCTACGACGGTCCGTCCTGACCTTATCCAGACCGTTCTACCGCTATCCAGCCCGTCGTAACCTTATCCAGCCCGAGATATCGTTACGATGATCTGGATAAGGCTACGACGGACCGTCATAACCTTATCCAGACCGTTTTAACCATATCCGGCTCGTCGTAGCCTTATCCAGAGCGTCGTAAGCTTATCCAGACCATCCTGACGTTATGCCGGCTTGGATAAGCTTACGACGGACCGTCGCCGCTTTATCCAGACCGGCGTAGCCCTATCCAGACCGTCGTAACGGTATCCAGACCGCCGTCACCTTATCCAAAAGCCGCCAGGGATTCGCAGGGACAAAAAGGGGGGCGTGCCGGAGCACGCCCCAAGGCCGGCCAGACTGCGGCAAGGCTACTTCTCAGTGGTGGTGGACGGCTCGGTGGCCGGAACCGCGGCGGCGTGCGGCGCCGGAGCGGGAACCGGACCGGGAGCCGGCGCCGGCGTGGGAGCCGGCTTCTCCTTCGGGGTCCGCTTCCGCCCCCGGAACGGCTGCACGCCGAACTCGGCCACCTTCTCCGACGCCGGCCCATAGTGCTGCTTCACCGCCGCCCGCAGCAGGCTCGCCAACCGATCCCCCTCGACGATGGCCGCCTTGAGCGACTTGGACGCCGTCTGCTTGGCCGCCCGCTGAGCCGCCTGGGAGGCCGCAACCTGGCGGGCCTGCTCCATGACCGTCCCCAACTGCGTCCGGAGCACCTCCAGATGCGCAAGATCGGCCGCATTGGCAGTCAGCCGCTCCTGCAGGTTCCCCCAATCCTCGATCTTCCCCTTGTACGTCGTCTCGCTACCCATGGCTCTTCTCTCCTTTCTCTTTGGGGCCTTTCGAGCTCCCATTGGATAAGGCGCCGGAATGACGCCTCATCGCTGGGCCGGACGGTCCACCCGCCCGGCCCCTGCTGCCTGTCCTCAGTACGACGAGAGGGAGTTTACTGCATGCACGTGCGCATGTCAAGAGCCAATCTGAAAATCTCTTGACAGACTTGCGCAAGCCGGGTAAGCTCCAGGGTCAAGGAGGGAATGCCATGTCGAGAGACCCACAAATCCGGGCGCGCCGCCACAAGGAGATCCAGAAGATCTTCCAAGAGGGCTTCGAGATCGCGGAGCAGAAGGACCTCGTCGATCTCCTGTACCAGCGGGGGTTCGACGTCACCCAGTCGAGCGTCAGCCGCGACCTGCGGGACCTGGGGGCGATCCGGCGCGGCGGCCTCTACGAGCTGCCGGGGGACAAGCTGGGACGGGAGAGCTTCAACCAGATCCTGGAGTACATCAAGGGCGGCCTGACGATCGGGGACCACATGATCCTGCTGGAGGTCAAGCGGGGAACGGCCGGCCTGGTGACCAGCATCATCGATGAATCCGGCTGGGCCGCCGTCGCCGGCACCATGGCCTCCACCGACGACAAAGTCCTCATCCTCACCGAAGACGCCGAACGCCAGGCGAACGTCCTCGACCGGCTCCCCTACGCCGGGGCGGAGGAGTAGGGGGCGCCGGCGGCGGCAGAGCGATCTTGCCGGATTCGCAGAACGTTGATCTCTGGGCCCTCCCTCTCCACGAAGTGGAGAGGGACCGAGGGTGAGGCTTCGCCCCGGCGGCGATAAAATCCCCCCGTGCTCCCCGCCATCCCCTACCTCCGCCTCCGCCACACCCTGCGCGCCCTGGCCCCCGCCCGGCTGCCGCCGTTCAAGGGCTCGCTGCTCCGCGGCGCCTTCGGACACGCGCTGCGGCGGTCGACCTGCGCGATGGGACCGGAGCAGCCGTGCGAGAGCTGCCGGCTGCGGCGGGCGTGCGTCTATACGCGGATCTTCGAGACCTTCATCGAGGACACCCCGCCCCCCTTCCTGCGCGGCCTCCCCACCTCGCCGCGCCCCTACGTCTTCGAGCCCCTGGAGGAGACCCTCGACTTCGCGCCGGGCGATCCGCTCCCCTTCGACCTCCTCCTGATCGGCCAGGCGGTGGAGCTCCAGGCCTACGCCACCCTCGCCGTCGAGCGCATGGCCGCGGCCGGCCTGGGAGCGCGCCGCGTCCCCTTTTCACTGGCGCGGGTGGAGGCCCTGGCATCCGACGGCTCCTGGGTCCCCCTCTCCGCCGATGGCCGCTCCGCCGCCCTCTCCCCCTCGCCGCCGCCGCGCGACGGCGCCGATCTCGTCCGCGCCGGACGCGCCACCCTCCACCTCCGCACCCCGCTCCGCCTCAAGGATCGCGGCGGCCTTAGCGGAACGGTCGACTTCCGCGCCCTGACCTTCGCCATGATCCGCCGCGTCCTGGAGCTGGCGCACTTCCACGTCCCCGGCGCCGAGACCGACTGGAGCTTCCGCCCTCTCCTCGACCGCGCCGCCGCCCTCCGCTCCACTCCCCGCCTCACCTGGCACGACTGGGACCGCTACAGCAACCGCCAGCAGCGCAAGGTCACCCTGGGCGGCCTCCTGGGGACCCTGGAGATCGCAGGCGACATCGACGCCGATCTCGCCCATCTCCTCCGCACCGCCGAGATCCTCCACGTGGGCAAGGGAGCCACCTTCGGATTGGGGAAGATCGAGGTGGAATGAGCCCTCACTCCCCCGGCCCCTCTCTCCCCGCCTCCCTCCCTTCCCGACGGGAGAGACCCTCATGCCGCAAGCGGCACCCAAGAGGGGTGAAAATTCCGTAGGGGCGGCCCTATGTGGCCGCCCTGGGCGGGGGGCCTGCTCCGGCCCTACGACCCCACCCACCCAGGGCGGCCACATAGGGCCGCCCCTACAGGCACCCTCCCTATTTTCAGAACAGAGGGGAGAAAACCAGCTTACCGGTCCTTCCTCTGGATCTTGCCTTTCTCCCTCTTTTCCCGTCAGGTGAGGGGGAGGCCGGGAGACGAGGGCCGGGGTGATGGCCTCCACCGACAACAAAATCCTCATCCTCACCGAAGACGCCGAACGCCAGCAGAACGTCCTGAACCGGATTCCCTACGCCGGCGCCGAGGAGTAGGGGGCGACCCCGCTCGCCTCCTCCGGCACGGTTGCAGCCCGGCAGCTCCAGGTGTACCCTGTCCCTCCGAGATGTTTCTTTGAAAACTGAGCGAGCGGGCAAACCACATGCCTGACAAAATTCATGCCACCGCCAAATCGCCATTTTGGCACCCCGGTTGGAAATCCGCGCTAAGTGGCCTGTCTTCAGAGCTTTCCAGACTCGAAGACCACCCCAAACCCCCGCGCCCGACCCCCAAAAAGGAGCCCGCGAAGGGAGGTTGGAAAAACAGGCCACCTAACTCCCTTGCCTTCAAGGCCTTGGAAGGTGTAGGGTCGGAACTGCCCTGATCTGTATTGAGGGATTGAGACCGAGCAGGGTGTTGATACCGGCCGGGCTGAGCAGCTCGCGTCGGAACTGCCCTGATCTGTATTGAGGGATTGAGACT
>QHVW01000715.1 GCA_003223675.1 Acidobacteriota bacterium | reverse complement strand
CGCCAGCGCCCCTTGCGCCCGCTCCACGAACGCCGGCCGCTTGTCCTTCCTGCGGATGCGCCCGGGGAGCTCCTCGAACAGGCCGTAGTTGATGTTGGCCGGCTGGAAATGCTCCGGGTCCGACTCCGTGAGATGGCGAGCCAGGGCCCCCAGCGCCGTGGTGGCGGGGAACGGCTCGGGCTCGCGTCCCGCTCTTTCCTGAGAGATGTAGAGGCCGATCGCCAGTCCCGTGGCCGCCGATTCGAGATATCCCTCCACCCCTGTGATCTGGCCGGCGAGGCGGATCCTCGGCTTCGTCTTCAGCCGGTAGTGCTTGTCCAGGTGGGTGGGCGCGTTGACGAAGGTGTTGCGGTGGATCTGCCCGAAACGGACGAAATGGGCGCTCTCCAACCCCGGGATCATCTTGAGCACCCGCTGCTGCTCCCCCCACTTCATGCGCGACTGGAAGCCGACCAGGTTGAATTGGCTCTTCGCCAGGTTCTCCTGCCGGAGCTGCACCACCGCCCAGGGGCGCCGGCCGTCCGGCGTGGTGAGCCCCACCGGCTTCATCGGCCCGTAGCGCAGGGTGTCCACCCCGCGGCGGGCAATCTCCTCGATGGGCAGGCACCCCTCGAAGAAGACCGCCTTCTCGAAGTCGCGGGGCGCCACCACCTCGGCGCCGGCGAGGGCCGCGTGGAAGGCGAGGTACTCCGCCTCGCTCATCGGCGCGTTCAGGTAGTCCTCCCCCTCCCCCTTGCCCCAGCGCGACTGCCAGAAGAGCTTGGAGAAGTCGAGGCTACCTGCCTCCACGATGGGGGCGATGGCGTCGTAGAAGTAGAGGTACTCACTCCCCAGGAGCTCCTGAAGCCGGGCCGACATCGCCTCCGAGGTGAGCGGACCGGTGGCGATCACCACCTCTCCTTCCGGAATCGCCGTCACCTCCTCACGCCGGAGCTCGATCCGGGGGTGATTCTGGATCGCCGACGTCACCAGGGCGCCGAAGCGGTCGCGGTCGAGCGCCAGGGCGCTCCCCGCTGGCACCGCCGCCTCGCGGGCCTTGCCGATGATCAGCGAGCCGAACGTCTCCATCTCCCGCTTGAGCAGGCCCGCGGCATGGAACGGGTCGTCGCTGCGCAGCGAGTTGCTGCACACCAGCTCGGCGAGATCCCCCGACTTGTGCGCGGGAGTCCCCTTGACCGGCCGCATCTCATGGAGGACGACCGCCACCCCCCGCTCCGCGAGCTGCCAGGCGCACTCCGAGCCCGCGAGCCCGCCGCCGATGACGTGGATGGGGTCGTGCATGCGGGAATTATAGGAGAAGGGTGAAGAGCCTTCTCCAAAGGCGAGCGTGAAACAGGGGCCAAAAATCAGGGAAGCAACAGGCCGGTTATCTGCCTCAGGAGAATCCCCATGGAAGGGATCACGGCAGAGGAAGCGAAAAAGACTCCCATCGCCATAAGCAGGAGCCAGCGGAGTTGCCGTCTCGTCATGTTCTTTCTCCTCAAGCCCTCCAGGTATCCAGAGAAAATTACCAGACCTACCCAATACCTGTCAAGGAAAGATAAAATCCCCTCCATCTGTTACGGACAAAATACAGAGAGGAGAAGGTAGAATGACTTCAGGAGGCCCCATGGCGATTCACACGGAGCGTTTTCTGGTCGACGAAGAAGGGCGCCGGCTCGGCGTGGTACTGGACATCGCAGAGTACAAGGAGATCCTGGAGGATCTCGAAGAGCTCGCGTCCATACGCGCCTATGACGCCGCCAAGGCGAGCGACGATGAGGCGATCCCCTTCGAGCAGGCGCTGCAGGAAATCCAGAGATCCCGTAGGTGAGCTACAGCCTCTCCATTCTGCGCCGCGCCCAGAAGGAGCTCGCCCAGATTCCCCATGGCGACTATGAACGCGTCGTTGAGGCTATCCGCGACTTGGCTGAGAATCCCCGGCCTGCGGGGTGCAGGAAGCTGGCGGCTCGCGAGGGTTGGCGGATTCGTGTCGGCGACTTCAGGGTCATCTATGAAATCGACGATGGGCAGCGCTCGGTAACCGTCCTCCACGTCGGGAACCGCCGGGACGTTTACCGCTGAGAATCGCCTTTCGGGCCCTTCCGCCACGCCAAAATCGCCGGTAGCAGCGTGATCGTCGCCAGGCAGCTCAGGGTGACGCCGAAGGTGCTGGCATAGCCGATGGTGCGCAGGCCGGGATAGTGGGAGAGGGCGAAGGAGCCGAAGCCCACGATGCAGGTCAGCGCGGCCATCACCACCGCCCGGCCGGTCTCCGGCGCGCCGCGCGGGAACCCCCCGGGATTCTCCAGGTAGCGCTGCAACATGTAGACCGCGTAGTCCGTGGCCACCCCCACCAGGAACAACCCCACGTAGACGTTGATGAAGTTGAAGTCGAGGCCGATGAGAGCCATCAGGCCCAGCATGCCGATGCCCCCCGCCAGGAAGGGGACGAAGACGAGGGTCCCCCGCTTCAGCGAGCGGTAGGCGATCGAGAAGATCGCGTAGACGATGGCGAAGCCGAGCAGCGTCGAGCGCGTGGCGTCCTGGCGCACGATGGCGCGCAGGGCCGCCGACAGCCGGTTGACGCCGGTGAGGATCGCCCCCTGCCGGTCCGCCAGATCGATCAGCTCCCGCGGCACGAAGCGCTTCCAGGAGCCCCCTTTGGGATAGAGGTAGGTCACCGAGATGTAGCCGTCGTCCGTCCGCTTGAGGAAACGCCGCAGCAGGGCCGCCAGCCGCTCGTCGTGGACGTCCCCCGGCCCCACCGGACCCGGCGGATTGAGCGCCTGCGCGAAAAGCTTCAGGAAATCGTCGTAGGCGTCGGGGCGGAAACCGTTCGCCACCAGGGCCTTGTGCAGGGTGGCCGAGATCCGCTCGCTCGAAAAGACATCGTTCCGCCCGGCCCGCAGCCGCGCCAGGATCTGCTCCTGCTGCGACGGCGGCGGCAGGAAGCTCGCGATCGACTGGTACGAAGCCAGCGGGCCGTGCTCGACCTCTCCCTGGAGCGCCCGGGCCGCGTCCTGCGTCTTCCGGAGGACGCCGTCGAGGTCCTTCGCCTCGACCACATACATCATGAAGCCGAACGACTGGCCGAACTTCTGGGTCACCAGCGCCTGATACTCCACCCCCTGGTTCCCCTTGGCGCGCAGGTTGTCGATGGTGTCGTTGAACTGGAGGCGCGGGATCAGCGCCGCGCAGGCCGCCACGATCACCACCCAGATGAAAATGGTCATTCCCGGCCGGGCCAGCGCCCGGCGGACGAGGGCGTCCGAGCCGAAAGAGCGCAGGTCGAGCCGCGGGCCGGCGGGACCGCCGCGGTCGGTCGCCAGCAGTAGGGCCGGCAGCAGGAAGAGCACGCAGACGAGGAAGATCAGGATGCCCGTGCCGGTGAGCACCCCCAACTCGCTCAGTCCCTTGAACTGGGTGAAGACGTAGGAGTAGAAGGTCGCCGCCGTGGTGAGCGCCGCGAAGAAGACCCCGTACAGGGTGGTGCGGTAGACCTCCCGGATCGCCACCGCGGGCTCGGCCCCCCGGTTCCGCTCCGCCACGTAACGCCCATAGAGCACGGTGATGAAGTCGACCCCCAGCCCCACCACCAAGGCGCCGAAGACGGCGCTCGACGAGGAGATCTGCCCGAAGAGGAGGCCGGCGAGGCCGAAGGTCCCCACCACCGCGAGGATCATGGGCACGCCCGCGTAGAGGAGCGCGGCGGGGCGGCGGAAGGCGTAGAGAAAGAGGGCCAGCACCCCCACGCAGGAGAAGACGACGTTGTAGACGAC
>QHVW01000714.1 GCA_003223675.1 Acidobacteriota bacterium | reverse complement strand
GGTACATCCATGCTCATTCCTCCGAAAGCTCGGAAAGCGCTGCTACGTCTTCCAGGTCCTGGACCCGTCCAGCGGTACGCTTCATCTCCATCAGGTCTTTACGCGAGACGACTGTAGCCTCGACTCCCTCGAGAGGCACCCTGAGAGCACGGCGGTACACCACCTCGAAGTCGAAGGGCTCCCGAACAAATAAATCGACGGCAAATCCCGGATGAGCCGGGTGCCATAGCGAAAAGACCTTCATATTTTTTTCGCGGAACCAGGCCTCACGATTCTGAGGATTGGCAAAAGAGCTCAGTGGAACTGGTGCTTGAGGTGCGAATCCCAGAGTCTCGAAGGCCTTCAAAGCTCTCTCCAGGTTCTCGCGATCGAGGTGAAGGACAAGATCCAGGTCTATAGTCGTGCGGAGATACCCGTGGATCACGACGGCAACTCCGCCGACCACCAGATAGCGGACGTTCGCCTCTTCCAAGGCGGTCAGGATCCACTCAACTCTGCCGCTCATGGCGAGATTCTAACCCGGTCCGCTCGACGCGAGCGCCCACTGGTCCGTGTGAAGAGGAGCGCCCTCATGTCACCATACCGAACTTGACGCTTTGTACCAGACTGCGGAGGATCTCACGCCCCTGGTCAGACCTCAGAAGCGCCCGCGGGGGCTGGCCTCCCAGGCGACTATTGGGCGTATCGAGCCATGTATCGGGGTCGACGACAATCTCCGCAATCTCCTCAAGAAGAGAATCCCGCTTGTCTCGTATCGTCATGACGTTACTCTACCAGACGACCTGCCCTGCGATCCGATCTGGCATTTCCACCCCCGCCCTTTTGTTCTCTATGCTTTGGCCATGTCGGACCACGAGCAGCTCGCAGAACGCATCCGGGCCCTGCCCGACCGCCCCGGGATCTACGTCTTCAAGGACGCCGAGGGGAAGGTCCTGTACGTGGGCAAGGCGAAGTCCCTGCGCAAGCGGGCGTCGTCGTATCTGGCGCGCGACCATGAGCCGCGGCTGGCCGCGATGGTGGCCGAGGCGGTGGACCTGGAGTATGTGGTCACCGACTCCGAGGCCGAGGCGCTCCTGCTCGAGAACAACTGGATCAAGCGCAAGCGCCCGCGCTACAACGTCCTGCTGCGGGACGACAAGACCTACCCCTATCTGAAGCTGACGATGCGGGACGAGTACCCCCGCATCGCCTTCACCCGCCGGATCTCGAACGACGGCGGCGAGTATTTCGGCCCCTTCCTGCCCGGCGGCCTCGCCCGCAAGGCGATCAAGCTGGTGCAGAAGCTCTTCAGGGTGCGCGTCTGCCGGATCGAGGTGGACGGCTCCTGGGCCCGGCCCTGCCTCTACTACGACATGCACCGCTGCCTGGGCCCCTGCGTGGCGAAGCTCACCACGAAGCAGGCCTATGACGAGGCGGTGGAGCAGGCGCGGCTGTTCCTCTCCGGACGGACCGAGCCGCTGCTGAAGACGATCAAGAGGGAGATGTGGGAGGCCGCCGAGGCCATGGACTACGAGCGCGCGGCCCAGCTCCGCGACACCCTGGCCGAGGTCGAGGCGGTGAGCCAGCGGCGCAAGCTCTCCTCGGTGGACGAGGAGGATCTCGACGTCTACGGAGTCCACATCTCGGGCGGCAACGCGGCCGTGGTCTCCCTGATCATGCGCGAGGGGCAGGTGCTCGACCGCCGGGAGCTGTTCTGGGAAGGGGTGGGCCATATCTCGCCGGAGCTCCTGCTCTCCGAGGTGCTCCCCCAGATCTACGACCGCACGACGTTCATCCCCAAGGAGATCCACCTGCCGGTGCCGATCGAGGGGGAGGAGGCGCTGGTCGAATGGCTGTCGGAGAAGAAGGACGAGCGGGTCTACATCCGGCTGCCGTCGCGCGGCCCCAAGGCGGAGCGGGTGAAGCTCGCCATGCACAACGCCGAGCTGGCCCACAAGCGCCGCTTCCGGGCCGGCGGGGTGGAATCGCCGGGCGCATCCGCCCTGGAGAAGCATCTCGATCTCCCCGAGCCGCCGCGGCGGATCGAGGGGTTCGACATCTCCCACTTCCAGGGCGGGGAGACGGTGGCGTCGATGGTCGTCTGGGAGGAGGGGAAGATGCGGAAGGGGGAGTACCGCTCTTTCAACATCAAGGACCTCACCCAGCCGGACGACTTCGCGTCGATGCGCCAGGCGGTCGAGCGGCGCTACCGGCGGGTGCTGGAGGAGGTCGGCGCCATGCCGGACCTGATCCTGATCGACGGCGGCATCGGGCAGCTCAACGCCGCGCTGGGAGCGCTGGCCGATCTGGGGGTGGAGGAGACGTCGATCGTCTCGCTGGCGAAGCGAGAGGAGGAGATCTATGTGCCCGGCGTGCCGGAGCCGCTCCGGCTGCGGCGGGACGATCCCGGAGGGCGACATGAATTAGCCCGGCGGCGTAAGCCCCGGGAAGGGAATGGGTGCATTCACAAATAGAAAGCCCCGCAGGGGCGGCAGGAAACCTCGACGGAAACGGAGCCCTGCCGCCCCTGGCGGGGCTTGGGGGTGGGGATGCGCCGATACCCGGGGCTCACGCCACCGGGCTAATTCCAATACGGTTCACTTAAGCGAGCGTCGTCTTTTCCCGGAGCATCCGCGGCCTCTGCCGCCCGGGATTGAAATCCCGGGCTACCGACAGCCGTCCCGTCCGGGACTGAGCCCCGGGCAGGGGCGACCGTAGGTAGCCCGGGATTTCAATCCCGGGCGGCAGAGGCCGCGGACGCTCCGGGAAAAGACGACGCTCGCCTAAGTGAGCCATATTGGAGCACGGCCTCGAAATCGGGTCCCTGGAGCCCTGTGCCTCTGCTGTCCTTATCCGGTCCGCCAATCGTGCCAAATTGACGCGCTGAGGACGAGCCCATCCCGGCTCTCCCTCGGGAATTTGCCTGGCAAGATGCTTGCTTTCAGATAGGTGCGAGCAGTGATTACGAAAGGAGAAAGCACCTTATTATGAGCACGAATCGCAACCGCAATCTGGCAACGTTTCTGCTGGTGCTGGGAGCGGTCGTCTTCGGCATGGTCCTCGCGGGAGGATTGCAGATGACGGTTCCCAGCCAGGCTGCCGATCAGAACCCCAATCTGTCGGCGACCCGGCTGGCTGCCCAGCACGGCACGACCACGCTTCCCAGCTTCGCCGATCTGGCGGAAGCGGTCTCACCGGCCGTCGTGTCGATCCAGGCGGCCACCATCGAGAAGGCCCCCGCCAACCGCGGCGGCCGGGGTGGCGTCGATCCGTTCGAGTTCTTCTTCGGCCCCCGCAACCGGCAGCAGCGGCCTCAGCAGCAGCAGCCGGATGACGAGGACGGCCCCGGACAGGGCGGTCCCGGACAGGGCGGCCCGGGTGGCCCCGGACAGGGCGAGGAGTTCCGCTCGGACGCGGGCGGCAGCGGCTTCGTGATCAGCCCGGACGGCCTGGTGATCACCAACAACCACGTGGTCGAGGGCGCCACCTCGGTCAAGGTCCACCTGGACGACCGGGACTATCCGGCCCAGGTCAAGGGCGTCGACAAGGCGACCGACATCGCCCTGCTCAAGATCGACGCCGGCCACCCGCTGCGCTTCGTCGAGCTGGGGGACAGCGACGCCATCCGGGTCGGCGACTGGGTGATGGTGATCGGCAACCCGCTCAACCTCGACCGGACGGTGACCACCGGCGTCATCTCCGCCAAGGGGCGCTCGATCGGGATCAGCGACGCCTCCTTTGAGAACTTCATCCAGACCGACGCGGCCATCAACTTCGGCAACTCCGGCGGCCCGCTGCTCAACATGCAGGGGCAGGTGGTCGGCATCGCCACCGCCATCAACTGGGGGGCCGAGAACATCGGCTTCGCGGTGCCGGTCAACACGCTGAAGGAGGTCCTGCCGCAGCTCCGTGAGAAGGGGAAGGTCAGCCGCGGCTATCTCGGCCTGGGCGTCCGCAACCTCGACTACACGCAGGCGCAGGCCTGGGGGCTCAAGGACACCGCAGGCGCCCTCGTGCAGACGGTCGAGAACGGCCCCGCCAAGGACGCCGGCGTCCAGCACGGCGACGTGATCCTGTCGGTGGACGGCCACAAGGTCAAGCAGACCCGGGACCTGATCAGCTACGTGTCCAACAAGGGTCCGAACGCCACCGTGACGCTCGACGTCTGGCGCAACGGCAAGGCGATCCAGAAGCAGGTGAAGCTGCGCGAGCGCCCGCCGGCGGCCAACCAGGCCGACGAGGACGTCAACCCCGGCAAGCCCGAGGGGAGCAGCGGCATCGAGTGGCTGGGCATCCAGTACCAGGACATCTCCAGCTCGCTGCGCAACGGCCACGGCATCCCGAACGACGTGAGCGGCATCATCGTGACCAACGTCACGCCGACCAGCCCGCTCTACGACCAGTTCGTGCGGCCGGGCACCGTCATCACCGAGATCAACGGCCAGGCCATCAAGAGCGCCGCGGATTTCGAGAAGATCGTCAAGAGCGCCAAACCGGGGAGCTATCTCCGCTTCTATAACCTACAGCCCGATCCGCGGGGCGGCAGCCGTTCGACGCAGTCGTTCTTCGCTGTCGTGCAGGTGCCGAGCGGGCGCTAGGGACCCGTTGACCGATATCGGTAGTCAGACGAGACAGACAGACACTCTGGTGGTTGTAGGCCGGTCCGCGAGGGCCGGCCTCTTTCTTTGTTATGCTTTGAGCCATGCCGAGACCAGGTGACAGCAGTTACCGCGCCGCCGTTCTGGTGGTCGACGACGAGGCCGCCATCCGCGACAGCCTCCACATGATCCTCGAATACGAGGGATACCGGGTGGAGGAGGCGGCGAGCGGCTCCCAGGCCCTGACCAAGGTGGGCGAGCGCGCGCCCGACGCCATCGTGCTCGACATCAAGATGCCCGAGATGGACGGCCTCGAGCTCTTGAAGGCTTTGCGCGAGCGCGGCTACGACATGCCGGTCCTGATGATCAGCGGCCACGCCGACGTGGCGACCGCCGTCGAGGCCACCCGCCGGGGGGCCTTCGACTTCTTCGAGAAGCCGCTCCAGCGCGAGCGCGTGCTCCTCTCGCTGCGCAACGCCATCGAGGCGTACCGGCTGCAGACCGAGAACCGCACCCTGCGCCCCGAGCCCGAGCAGATCATCGGCACCGCCCCCTCCGTGCGGCGGCTGCGCGAGATGATCGAGAAGGCCGCCCCCACCCCGGCCACCGTGCTCATCACCGGCGAGAGCGGCACCGGCAAGGAGCTGGTGGCGCGCGCCATCCACCGCCTCTCCTCCCGTCGCGACCGCCCCATCGTGCAGGTCAACTGCGCCGCCATCCCCGAGGAGCTGATCGAGTCCGAGCTGTTCGGCCACGAGAAGGGGAGCTTCACCGGCGCCGTGCGCAAGGCCATGGGCAAGTTCGTGGCCGCCGACACCGGCACCATCTTCCTCGACGAGATCGGCGACATGTCGGCCCGCACCCAGGCAAAGGTTTTGCGTGTGCTCCAGAACGGGGAGGTAGAGCCGGTGGGAGCTGAGCGGACGATCCAGGTGGACGTGCGGGTGGTGGCGGCGACGAACCGCAATCTGGAGGAGGAGATCGCGGCGGGGAGGTTCCGCGAGGACCTGTTCTACCGCCTGAACGTAATCCCCATCCGCACGCCGGCCCTGCGCGAGCACCTGGAGGACCTGCAGCTCCTGGTGGAGTACTTCGTGCGGCGCTACGCCGACCAGAACAACTACAAGCCCAAGGACCTCACCCCCGAGGCGATGGCCCACCTCAAGGCCCTGCCCTGGAAGGGGAACGTCCGCGAGCTCAAGAACCTGGTCGAGCGCATGCTGATCCTCTCGCCGGGGGACCAGATCACCCGCGAGGACGTGATCGCGGCCACCGGCGGCGCGCGCCCCGAGCTCTCCACCTCGCTGCTGGCGGTCGGCACCCTGCGCGAGTTCCGCGACCTCTCCGAGCGCATGTTCCTCCTCCACAAGCTGGAGGAGAACAACTGGAACGTCACCCAGACGGCCCAGGCGATCGACACGCCGCGCAGCAATCTGTATAAGAAGCTCGACCAGTATGATATCCACCGGGAGGAGCCGATCCGTGAGCCGTGACCAGCAGATCCTGATGCAGATGCTCGAGGAGAGCGGCGCCCTGCGGCGCGGACACTTCCTGCTCTCCTCGGGTCTCCACTCCTCGGCGTACGTGCAGTGCGCCCTCCTGCTGGAGGACCCGGTCCGGGCCCGCAAGGTGGGGCAGGACCTCGCCGAGCTGTTGCGGCAGTTCCACCCCGATTCGGTGCTGTCCCCCGCCCTGGGCGGCGTCATCATCGGCCACGAGGTGGCGGCCGGCCTGGGGGTCCCCTTCCGCTTCACCGAGCGCAAGGGGGAGGAGATGGGGCTGCGCCGCGGGTTCAACCTGCGCCAGGGGGAGCGGGTGGTGATCGTCGAGGACGTGGTCACCACCGGCCGTTCGACCCTGGAGACCGCCTCGCTCGCTACCGCCCGCGGCGCGCGCGTGGTGGCCATCGGCGCCATCATCGACCGCACGGCGGGGAGGGACCCCTTCGACGTCCCCTTCCGGGCGCTCCTGGAGCTCGACCTGCCCTCCTATGGGCCCGCCGACTGCCCGGCCTGCCGTTCCGGCGCCCTGCCGGCGGAGAAGCCCGGCAGCCGGCCCGAGGCGGTGGCCAAACCGGCGGCGGCGGAGGAGGAGAGGCAGAGCGAGAGGGTGGAGCCGCCGGCGGACCGGGCGGGGTAGGCCCTCATTCCCCTCTTCCGAGTCAGGAGAGGGATAGACCTCGGAACGTGAGCCGTGGAACCGTAGAGACGTTCCCAGCCCGTTTCAGCACAACGCTGGCAGGCCACCAACGTCGGGACGTCTCTCTTCGGAGGGCAGGACCTGCCGCGCGGTCCTCGGCTCTGGCTCTGGCGACAGATAGCTTTCCTCAATACAGTCTGGATAAGAAAAGGGTCCTGAGAGGCCCGCGGCACTTTGCAGGATCAAACCCGTCCTCGCCTTATGGTATTGACGATCCTATTAAAGGGGTATAGGATATAAGTAACCTGTATCAAGAAGATACTGGCTCTGCCATGCCACCGTTCGTATGCCCAGCAGTTAGCGATAAACATTCTGGAGATTGGGCGGTGAGGTTAAACTAGGCTGTTAGATTGCTTGCAATAATTGAGGGCCAATGGAAGAATGATTTAACAACAACTGATTGCCAAAGCAGCAAAGAGGAGAGTCTAACCATGTCAGACGACGGCGAAGTCAAATACGTCTGGGCGGTCGAGTGGCACAACCCCTTCGCCCAGAATAAGAGGGGGATGGTGTTCTACGACGTTACGCTCCTCCCGGGCGTGACGGAAGAGGAGCTCGGGAAGTTCCTCGCGGAGGAGGGGTTCCCAGCCGTGGATGGGATACTCACGCGAGCCGTCCGGTTCGAGCAACAATACCTGCTGAGGCACTCCGAGGAGGAGGGCCCCGACCCGCTGAGCAGCATTCAGAAAGAAGGGGTGGCAGAAAAGCTTGGGTCTCTTTGCAAGCACACAACGGACAAGAGCTTCTATGTCGTGATGAGCTCCGGGACAGCTTCGGAGGAGTAGTGGGCAAGCAGGTGGCGAGGCGGTCGTTGAGGCCGTTGTCGATACCGGGTTCAGTGTTTTCCTTACCTTGCCTCCCGATCTGGTGGAAGAGCTGGGTCTCAAATTCCACAAGCGAGGCCAGGCTGTCGTCTTCGACACGTACGAAGCGATTATCCTTTGGAATGGTCGCGCACGCCGCATCGCCATTGATGCGGCCGAAGTCGACCCTCTGCTCGGTGTGCGCCTGCTTTACAGCCATGAGCTCAGCGTAGACTTCATCGAGAACGGCGATGTCGTTATCCAAGCCTTGCCTATGTCCTGACCGCAGGGAATAGGACCGTCTCTACATACCCCTCCTATTTTCAGAACAGAGGGCGATGGGGAGAAGTCACCCCTCCCCCCGCAACGCCAGATTCGGCTCTGTCCGCGCCGCCCGCCGGGCCGGCAGGTAGGCGGCCACGGCGGCGACCGCCACCAGCACCAGGGCCACGCCGGCGTAGGTCGCCGGATCGCTCGCGCTCACCTCGAAGAGGAGGCTGCGCATCCCCCGGGTGGCCACGAAGGCGCCGAGGAGGCCCGCGGCGGCGCCCACCAGCGCCAGGACCATCCCCTGGCCCACCACCATCCCCAAGACCCGGTCGCGCGAGGCGCCGAGCGCCATGCGGATGCCGATCTCCTGCGTCCGCTGGCGCACGGCGTAGGCGATCACGCCGTAGATCCCCACCGCGGCCAGCACCAGGGCGATCACCGCGAAGCCGCCCAGCAGCAGCATGTAGAAGCGGGATTGCGACATCGACGTGGCCACCATCTCACTCAACGGCTGGAGCTCGTAGACCGGGAGATCGGCATCGAGCGCGCGCACCACCGGACGGACCTCGGAAGCCAGGGCGCCCGGGTCCCCCGGGGTGCTCAGGACGACTGAGAGCGCCTCCACGGGAGCCTGGTCGTAGGGCATGAAGAGCTGCGGCTCGATCTCCCGCTGGAGGGCGTCCTGCTTGAAGCCGGCCACGATCCCCACGATCTCGCCGCCGTGGGACACGCCGTTGACCTTCCAGCCGATCTCGATCCGTTTGCCCAGCGGCTCCTCGCCCGGAAAGAACTGGCGGACCGCCGCCTCGTTGATCACCACCACCGGCTGGGCGCCGTCGCGGTCCTGCGGCGTGAATTCCCGGCCGCGCACGACCCGGATCCCCAGCAGCCGGAAGTAGCCCGGCGTGACGGTGGCGATGCGGATCGACTGCTCCTTGTCGGGCGGCAAGGGCGGCCGGCCGGCGACGGTGAAGGTGAGAGCTTCGTCCTCGCCGCTGAGCGGCAGTCCGAAGGCGGTGGCCGCGGCGGCGGTGACGCCCGGCAGCGCGGCCGTCCGCTCCATCAGGGCGGAGGTGAAGGCGCGGAGCTTCGGATCGTCCGGATATTTGCCCTGCGGCAGGGTGACCTTGAACGTCAGCACGTGGCCGGCCCGGAAGCCGGGATCGACGTTCTGGAGTTGCGCGAAGCTACGGATCAGCAGCCCGGCGCCGGCCAGGAGCACCATGGCGAGCGCCATCTCCACCACCACCAGGAGACCGCGGGCGCGGGTCCCCGTCCGGCCCTTCGAGCCCCGCGTCCCTTCGCGGATCACGCCGCTCAAATCGGTCCGGGAGGTCTGGAGGGCCGGAGCGAGGCCGAACAGGACGCCGGACAACAGGGAGACCCCCAGCGCGAAGAGCAGCACGGTGCCGTCGATGTGGGCCTGATCCAGGCGCGGGATCCCCCGCGGGCCCAGGGTGACCAGCGCCCTGGTGATCCAGGCGGCCAGGGCCACTCTGGCGGCCCCGCCCGCCAAAGCCAGCACGAGGCTCTCGGTGAGGAGCTGGCGGACGATGCGCCCCCGTCCCGCGCCCAGCGCCGCCCGGAGCACGATCTCCCCTTCGCGGGCGGCGGCGCGCACCAGCAGCAGGTTCGCCACGTTGACGCAGGCGATCAGCAGCACGAAGCCGACCGCGCCCAGGAGGATCAGCAGCGGCTTGCGCGTGTCCCCGAGCATCCGCTCCTCCAGGGAGTCGACGGTCATCGAATTGAAGTAGCTCGCGTTCGCCTCGGGGTACTGGGTGGCGAGCCGGTGGCCGATCACGTCCGCCTCCGACCGCGCCTGCCGCAGGGTCGCCCCCGCCGCCAGCCGGCCGATGGCGGAGAAATAGACCGCGCCGCGCTGCTGCAGCTCCCGGGACGAGAACACCTTCGGCACCCAGACGTCGGCGGCCGAGGGGAGCTGGACCCCCTTCTTGAGGACGCCGACCACGGTGTACGGCTGGCCGTCGAGCGTGAGGGGACGGCCGAGGAGGGTGGAATCGCCGCCGAAGCGCCGCCGCCAGAGCTTCTCCGAGATCACCGCCACGCGGGGAGCGCCGGGCCGGTCCTCACCCGGCGCGAAGGTGCGGCCCTGGAGCGGACGGATGCCCATCACCTTGAAGAAGTTGGCTCCCACCAGGGCGGCCTGCAACCGTTCCGGCTCCGAGCCGTCGCCGCTCAAGTTGAGCGTGCCGTTCTCGACCGAGGTGAGGTCCGAGAGGGACCGGCTCGCAGCCCTGAAGTCGAAAAAATTGGGCGGCGAGAAGGCCCCGTGCGTCTGGCCGCCCGGGTCCACGAAGTAGGGACGGACGAGGCGTTCCGGTTGCTCGAACGGGAGGGGACGGAGCAGCACCCCGTAGACGATGCTGAAGATGGCCGTCGTGGCGCCGATGCCGAGCGCCAGCGTCAGCACGGCCACCAAGGTGAAGCCGGGGCTCTTCCAGAGCTGGCGGCCGGCGAACCGGAGGTCCTGCCCGAGCTCGGCCAGACGTTCCATCCACTTCATCTGTCTCTCCTTGCTCGCGTCGAGGGCGCGGCAGACTTGACGGGTTTTTTCGAGATCCCCGAACCGGCGCCGCGCCTCCACCCGCGCCTCCTCCCGCGGCCAGCCGCCGGCGATCAGCTCCTCCGCCACCCGGTCGAGATGGAAGGCGAGCTCCTCCTCGACGTCCGCCGCCACCTGGGAGGCGGTGCGCCGGGGAAAGCGGAAGGAGCGCCGCGGGGGCATGGCTCAGGCGGTCTCCAGCACCTTGGAGACGGCGGCGACGTAGCTCCGCCAGGTGGAGAGCTCCGTCTGGAGCTCCCTTCGCCCTTCGTCGGTCAGCCGGTAGAACCGGGCCCGGCGGTTGTTCTCGGAGAGCCCCCACTCGGCCTCGATCCACCCCTTGCGCTCCAGGCGGTGGAGAGCCTGATAGAGAGCGGCGTCCTCCAGGCCGAGCGCGCCGTCGCTGCGCTGGCGGATGGAGCGCGAGATGTCATAGCCGTGCAGCGGACCCCAGGAGAGGGTCTTGAGGATCAGGACCGCGACGGTCCCTTGCAGGAGATCCAGAGAGGTTTTGGGCATCGGGTCGTTCCCTCACGTTGTGAGGGAAGGATAGAGGAGGGCGGGGTGGGTTGTAAAGCCCCCTCATGAGGTGAGGGGAGGGTTATCCAATGTGTGGGCGGCTTGGTCTCTGGGGCGTCCTGCCCTCCGAAGCCTCACCCCCTAGCCCCCTCTCCACTCCGTGGAGAGGGGGAACCTAGAGAAGC
>QHVW01000713.1 GCA_003223675.1 Acidobacteriota bacterium | reverse complement strand
CATGGAAGAGACCGATTGCTCGCTCTTTCGTATCTCCAAGTTTATCAAGGATGGGAATTTGTTGCTCTGTACGAATGGCAATGGCTTCATCAAACATTCCACGACTCTGGAATACATCGGCAATAAGCCCCCCGGCTGTAGCTATCCCTCGCTCGTGACGGCTCTGGGTATCGAGGGACAACTTCTCCCGAGCTGCTTCCAGCGCTCTCTCGAAGCGGCCATGTCGGTGTGACACCATGGACAGAGTCCACAAGAATTGGCTTCTTAAGCTGGGCTGGGTTAAGTCACGAAGTGCGGTCTCACAGAGCTCGATCCAGAGGTGAAGAGGACCGTTCCTGCGCGCGTACCAAGTTGACGTCTCCTGGACCCTAAGCCGACTAGGAGCCGGAATCCGTGGCAGCCAATACGCCAGTGCGGCACTTTCCAAGCGGACTTCTCGCCAGCGGCGCCCTTGGTCGGCTTCCTGGCCTGGCGGACCTACCGGGAAACGGGCGAGGAACCACTCCGTCATGCGGTCGATGACCGTGGAAGCGTCTGTGCCGAATTGGAGGAATTCCCCCAAGAGGGGGTGAATCCGCCAAGCGCCGTCGGATCTCTCCTCGCGGGAGAGAGGGAGCAGGACCCCCAACTTCTGGGCGTGAAACACGAGCTCCTCAAAGTCGTCATCCTGGAGACCGGCAATCGTGGCACCCAGGCTCCGGCCGAACCCGGTCAGCGGAGCATGTCCGAGAGCGTGCAAGCCGGCGAGCAGACGGTTGGCCTCGGGGCCGATCTCTTCGCGGAGGAGCTCGAGAGAGAGGGCGAAGCTGGTCGCCAGGACTCTCCGTACCTCTTCGACCACCCCGACCGCCAGCTCGATCCGGTCGGCTGGGGTGAGAGCGAGCCGGCGGTGCCGTAGTGCGCGCAGAAAGCCGGCGGCAGAACGCCCCGACCTCAGGTGGCCGGCGGCGAGGTGAAGGGCGAGGGGGAGACAGCCGAGGTGCCGGACGAGCTCATGGTGATCGGCCTTCTCGGCGACCGCCGGTTCCCAACCGAGCTCACCCCAGAGCTGTTGGAGGGCGGTTCCCTCGTCGAAAGGTGCGAGACGGATCTGATGCCATCCCAGCGCGAGCCCCAGGTCCTGCACCCGGCCGGTCACGATCGCGGTGGCGCCCGGAAGCTGTTGGAGGAGGAGGCCCGCCGCGATCTCGGCAAGGGGAGAATCGACGTTTTCGATGTGCAGTAGGGTACGAGGCTGGCGCAGCCGCTCCCGCATCCATTGCACCGATTCGGCTCCTCCCTGGATCTGGAGACGGTCCGCCAGCTCTTCGAGCAGCGTTTCGCAGGGCGCCGGGGATTTCGGATCGAGCACGATCCTGAGATAGCCTCCCGGGAACGCGTCGGCATGATCCAAAGCGAACCGGTCCGCCAGGAAAGATTTGCCGACCCCTGGCATGCCCTGGACGGCGCATACCCTTGCAGGGAGGGTTGCAGTTGGCTCGGGGAGCAGGTGCTTCCCGAGCTCTCGGAGCTCTTCGTGACGGCCGACCGAGACCTGCGCGATTCGCGGGTTGATCTCCAGGGTCGGATGGCTCGCGCGCGGCCCAGGGGAAAAGCCCGCCGGGAGCATGGGAGTCGTCCTGCCTGCGCCGTCCCGCAACGCACGCAGCTCCTGAATCACCTCGTCGGTCCGTTGGTACCGTCGATCGGGCTCCTTCGCCAGCAGGCGAGCGAGGACGCTCTCGATTCCTGCCGGCAGTCCATGGCGGACCTTTGTGATGGGCTTTGGGTCCATGGATAAGATTGCACCGGGATACGACGCGGCATCGGGGGGCCCGAACGGAAGGCAGCCGGTCAAGAGTTCGTAGAAAACGACCCCGAGGGACCAGAGGTCGGTCCCGGGATGGAGAGCGATTCCGAAGTCGACGATCTTGACCTGTCCGGAGAGGGTGAGGATGAGGTTGGCGGGCTTGATGTCCCGGTGGACGATCGCCTGTTCATGGGCATGCGCGAGCCCGGCGGCGATCTGGGAGGTCAGGTCGAGGGCTTGGTCGAGGTCCACGGGCCCGCGGGCGATCTTCTCTTTGAGAGTCTCTCCCTCGCAGAGCCGCATCGCGATGAACAGGTTGCCCTCGCCATCCTGATCGGCTTCGTAGATCGCGCAGATGTTGGGATGATCGAGGGACGAGGCGGCGCGGGCTTCCTGAAGCAGGCGCTGCCGGGCGACCTCTCCCTCGCGGCCCACGCGGAGGAACTTGAGGGCCACGAGGCGCTCCAGCAGCAGGTCCTGCGCCTTGTACACGACCCCCATGCCACCCCGGCCGAGCTCGTCCAGCAGCCGATAGTGGGAGACGATCCGGCCGGTCCAGGAATCTCGACGCCCTTCGTTCTCCATGCCAAGCCTGAATACTCGATGAGGGGTATCTTAGCAAGAGAGGAGCGTTGTTCATTCCACGAAAGCGATACGAGCCGGCTGGCACGCAGGCCGGCCGGCTCAGGGGCGGGTCTCAATCCGTGGGGGCAGCGGCCGTTAGCAGCCGTTGGGGGCCCACTTGAGGGTGCCGTTGCAGTTGGCGATGTCGTACTTGAGGGTGGTCTGCTGGGAGCCGCCGTTCGCCTTTTTGCAGGTTGCCGACAGGGTCAGGGGCGTCTTTCCGGGGGTACCGGTGAAAGTGATGTTGGTGCAGGTCAGGGTATAGGAGCCCGGAGGGGGAGGTGTGCTCTGGGCCTGCGCCGAATTCAGGTATCCGATCCCCAGACAGAGAAGTGCCATGCCCGCGACGAGAGACAGATAGACCGTCAACCGCTTCTTCATGATTCCCTCCTGATTGTGTCAGGGCGCCATTGCCCGCTGTCCGGGGATGGAGCCAGACCTGTGCCAGGCCGGAATCGAGAAGAGATACTCCTCTGGAATCAGAGACTTACAAGAGATTGGCGAGGGCTTCGGCGCAGCCCGCTGCCTTCACCGGGAGTCACCTCGAACCCACCGGCCATCGGGTTCCGCTTACAGCACAGAGACTTGCGCCCTGCATTCATGGCGAGGCACCCTGCATCCGCGGCAAGGCACGCCCCAACAAAAAAGCGCGGCCACCGCCGCGCCTTTCCTTCGAGGCCTGGAAGCGGAGGACCCGCCGGTCAGGGAGGGGTCATGCCGAAGTGCTCGTAGTTCTTGGCGATGAACGCCTTCCACTTGTCGGGGACCTCCTCCAGGGGGTAGATCGCCTCGACCGGGCAGGCGTCGACGCAGAGGCCGCAGTCGATGCACTCCTCGGGGTGGATGTAGAGCATCTCCCAGTCCTCGTTCTTGCCGTAGATGCAGTCGACCGGGCAGACGTCGACGCAGGCCGTATCCTTCACTCCAATGCAGGGTTCGGTGATGATGTGGGTCATTCCAAGCCTCTCCTTTGGCAGCCAACAGACAGATTGTAGGCGGTTTCGCCCCTCCGTGGCGGGATTATACCTTCAGGAGCCGCTGAGGAAACGCCGCGGCGAGAGCTCCGGGATCTCTTCCCCCTCCGCGAAGGCGAGCCGCGCCACCTCCCGGGCCGTCCAGGGGGCGAGCAGGATGCCGTTGCGGAAGTGGCCGGTGGCCGCCAGCACGGGCCAGCCCGGGATTCCGCCCAGGAGCGGCAGGTCGTCCGGAGTGCCTGGCCGCAAGCCCGCCCAGACCGTCTCCAGACGGGTCCTGCCGATGCCGGGGAAGAGCCGGCGGGTGAAGGCGAGGAGATCCTCGATCCCCTCGACCGTATTGTGCTTGTCGAACCCCGCCTCCTCGACCGTGGCGCCGATCAGCAGTCCGGTGGCGCCGCGGCGTACGGCGTAGAAGTGTCCCTGCCGGAGGCTGCCGCGCCACGGCCATTCGACGCCGCCCAGCAGCAGCACCTGGCCGCGCACGGGGCGGACGGGGAGGGGAGGGAGCTCCGGGATCAGCCCGCTCCAGGCGCCGGCGGCGAGCACCAGCAGCCGCGCCTCCTTGCGCCAGTGCCGGCCGTGGACCAGCACCGTCCCTTCGGGGTGCCGGCGCTCGACGCGTTCGACCTCGCTGTCGTAGTGGATGGTCACGCCGAGCTTCTGCGCGGCCAGCGCGAGCACGGCGCAGAGCTGCACGTTGTCCACCCGGTGCTCGCCGGTGAGATGGACGGCGCGGCGGGCCTCGGGCGTGATGTCCGGCACCCAGTGGCGCAGGGCAGGGATCTCCATCTCGTCGGCCTGCTCTCCCAACTCGCGCGCGCTCCGGAGGGCCCGGTCGAGCTCGGCCTCGTCCTCCTCATTGAGCGCCACCAGCAGGGAGCCGCTGGTGTCGTAGTCCACCGTGAGCCCGGTCTCCTCCTCCAGGGTCGCCACCCAGGGCCCCCAGAGGTCGCGAGAGGCGCGGCAGGCGTCGAGGAAGGGGCCGGGGGAGATCGTCTCGCTGAACGGAGAGAGCATGCCGGCGGCGGCCAGCGACGCCTCGGCCCCGGCCGGCAGCCGTTCGACCACCTCCACCCGCAGGCCCCGGAGGGCCAGCTCGCGGGCGGCCGCGAGGCCGATGATGCCGCCGCCGAGGACGAGGACGTCCGGATGGGTCATCCCGCCGCTTCCTGGGCGAACGCGGCGTCGAAGGCTTCGAGGGTCGCCGCGATCTCGGCGTCGCCGTGGGCCGTCGAGAGGAACATCGCCTCGTAGGGGGAGGGAGGGAGGTGGACGCCGCGGTCGAGCAGCTTGTGGAAGACGCGCGCGAAGCGTGGCCGGTCCGTGGCGTTGACGTCCTCCAGACGATGGATCGCCTTGTCGGTGAAGAAGAGGCCGAGCATCGACCCCTTGCGCTCCACCCGGACGGGGATGCCGTGCCGCCGCCCCGCCTCTTCGATCCCCGCCTGGAGACGCGCGCCGGTCCGCTCCAGCACGTCGTAGGGACTGTCGGTCCCCTGCTTGTCGAGCTCGCGCAGGGCGGCCTGTCCGGCGGCGACCGCCAGCGGATTCCCGGAGAGGGTACCGGCCTGGTAGACGGGACCGGCGGGAGCGATGCGCCGCATGAGGTCGCGCCGGCCGGCGTAGGCGGCGAGGGGCAAGCCGCCGCCGATCACCTTGCCGAGCGTGGTCAGGTCCGGCCGCACGCCGAGCACGTTCTGGGCGCCGCCCCAGGCGACCCGGAAGCCGGTCATCACCTCGTCGAAGATCAGGATCGCGCCGTGGCGGTCGCAGAGGGCGCGCAGCCCTTCCAGGAACCCGGGCAGGGGTGGCACGAGATTCATGTTGCCGGCCACCGGCTCCACGATCACGGCCGCGATCGAATCGCCGGCCGCCTCGAAGAGCCGCTCCACGGCCGGGAGATCGTTGTAGGGGGCGAGCAGGGTGTCCGCCACCACGGCGGCGGGGACTCCTGGAGACGAAGGGACGCCGATGGTGGCCGCGCCCGAGCCGGCGGCGATCAGGAAGGGGTCGGCGTGGCCGTGATAGCA
>QHVW01000200.1 GCA_003223675.1 Acidobacteriota bacterium | reverse complement strand
TTACGCCCCGCCGCAGGCGCCCAAGATGTACGACGACGCGTCGCGCATCGCGTCCCTCCTGGTGCCGCCGCCGCAGCACGACGAAGCCAAGGACCAGCCCGCCGCGACCCCGAGCCCGCAGCGCCAGCCCGCCGCGCCGGGCCGCGCCGGGCAGGGAACGGCCCCGCCGTCCCAGGGGGGGGCCACCGTGCTGCGGGAGCAGAACCTCGACCGCCGCAACACCACCGGGCAGACGGCGCCTTCCGGCCCTGCGGTGCGTGGCGGACGGCCGATCCCCGGCGCGCAGGTCCAGCCGCGCGGGCTGCGCGAGTGGAACCGTCCGGAGCCCACGATCCAGGAGGTCCCCAACGGCAACGACGAGGGCGACGGCGCCCAGCCGCAGCCCGCGATCGCTCCGCCGCCCGCCGGCGGCGTCTACTACCGTCCGGGCATCCAGAGCACGGGCCGGATGAACATGCTGGTGGTGCCGGACTGGGCCCGCAAGGGCGGCCGGCGGTAGGCCTGGGGGGTTAGACGTTGAATCGGAAGTGGGCCACGTCGCCGTCCTTCATGACGTACTCCTTCCCCTCCAGGCGGAGGAGGCCGGCGTCGCGGCAGGCGGCCATCGTCTTCAGGCGGATCAGGTCGTCGCAGTGGACCACCTCGGCGCGGATGAAGCCGCGCTCGATGTCGGAGTGGATGGCGCCGGCGGCCTCGCGGGCGCGGGTGCCGCGGCGGATGGTCCAGGCCCGCACCTCGTCCTCGCCCACGGTGAAGAAGGAGATCACCCCCAGCAGGTCGTAGCTCGCCCGGGTCACCCGGTCGAGGCTCGGCGCGGAGAGGCCGAGGTCGGCCAGGAAGTCCTTCTGCTCCTCGGGGGAGAGGGTGCTGATCTCCTGCTCGATCGGCGCGCTCACCGTGACCGCCCGCACCGCCGGCCGGAGCTGGACGCCGAACGCTTCCGGCGGCTCGGCGGCCCGGGTCTCGTCGGCGTCGATCACGATCAGCATCGGCTTGGCCGAGAGGAGCTGGAAGCCGCGCAGGCGCTTCTCGTCCTCGGGGTCGAGCGCGATCTCGCGCAGGGGCTTCTCGGCCTCCAGCGCCGGCAGGATCACCTCGGAGAGGAGCTGCCGCTCGCGCTGCTCCTCCGGATTCAGGCCCCGCTTGGTCGCCTTCTCCAGCCGCTCCAGCCGCGTTTCGACGATCGTATGGTCGGCGAGGATCAGCTCGAGATCGACGGTCGCCACGTCGCGGGCCGGATCGACGCTCCCCTCCGGATGGAGGATCTCGGGATCCGCGAACGCCCGCACCACGTGGACCAGCGCGTCGACCGTCTTGAGCTTGGCGAGGTCGAGGCTCTCGGCGCTCTCACCCTTGGTGATGCCGGGAATGTCCAGGTACTGCACCGTGGCCGGCACGTAGCGCTTGGGGTTGAAGAGGTCGCGGAGCGCCTCCAGGCGGTCGTCGCGGACCTGCGCCACGCCCATGTTGGTCTGGCTGGAGGTGGCGTACTTGTCCGTCGCCTGGTGCGAGGCGGTCAGCGTATTGAACAGGGTCGTCTTTCCCGACTTCGGGAAACCGAGGATGCCGAGTTGCACGGGGTGCTCCCTCCGGAAAGGCCGCTCAGGGCCGCCGGGAGGTTATCCGGCCCGGAGCCCTGGGTCAATCAGCCGTCAAATCCGGTCAATCTTCGAGCGTCCGCCCCTTGGTCTCGATGGCCCAGGGGAGAAGGAAGAGGCCGGCGAGCGGCACGAAGCCGACGTAGAAGAGGGCCGTGAGAGCGCTGGTGAGCGAGTTCGCCCCCTGCGCCGCGATCGACCCCACCAGGATGGGGCCGACGGCCGCGATCAGGCGCCCGACGTTGTAGCAGAAGCCCGCGCCGGTGCCCCGCAGCCGGGTGGGGAAAAGCTCCGGCAGGTAGTAGGTGAAGGCGCCGAAGACCCCGAACACGGTCAAGCCGATCAGGAAGTACATGACCAACCGCGTCTCCGGCGCCAGGTCGAGGCCGAAGGTGGCGAGGAGCGCCGCTCCCGAGCCCGCGAAGTAGAGGCCGAACATCGTCTTCCGGCCCAGGTACTTGGCGGCGGGCACGGTGAGCAGCGTGCCGATGAGGCCCCCGAGGTTGAAATAGTTGGTGGCGATCTTCTTCCAGCCCTCCACCAGAGCGAGGGTGGCGGAACGGTCCAGGCTCCGCAGCTTGGCCTCCGCCTGGGCGAGCCCGGTCGCTACCACGGGAATGAAGGCGTTGCAGCTCCACCACATGATCAGGGCGACCACGGCCATGGAGAATCCCGCGAGGGTGATCGCCCGGTACTTGTCCGTGAACAGCTCGGAGAGGCGCGGGTGGGACGCGGACGAGGCCGCCGACTTCCAGCGCTCGGGCTCCTTCACGAAGATGCGGACGAGGAACGCCACCGCGGCCGGGATCAGGCCGGAGAGGAAGACGTAGCGCCAGGAGACCTCGGGCGAGTTGCGCCAATAGACGCCGGCGATCTGGAAATTGATGAAGGTGGCGAGGAACAGGCCCAGGGGCGCCGAGGTGTAGAGCAGGGCTCCGGCTTCGATCCGCCGCGACTCCGGCATCACCTCCGCCACCATCGCCGCCCCCGCGGCCCACTCGCCGCCGATTCCCAGGCTGGAGATGACGCGGAAGAGCATCAGCACCCAGAGGTTGGGGGCCAGGGCGCAGGCCGCCGTGCCAAAGGCGTAGAGCAGCATGGTGAGCATCAGGGTGCGGGTGCGCCCGATGCGGTCCGCCAACTGCCCGAAGACGATGCCGCCGATCGCCCAGCCCACCAGCAGCACCGAGGTCAGGATGCCCGTCCACTGCAGCGTCGCCACCTTGGCCGCGGGCGAGCCGATGGTGAGCCCAAGCAGCGTCGGCACGCAGTTGGGAGCCACGAAGTTGAAGAGCTGGCCGTCGAAGACGTCGAACCCCCACCCCAGCCAGGCGGCGAAGAGGACCGTCCACTGGTAGCCGTTCATGCCGAGCAGCAGCCGCTGCCGGCCGGCCGTCGTCTCTTGGGGATTCATCGCGGGAGGATAATACCAGGGTCAGGCGGGATTCGATCTCGCGTCGATCAAGGCGCGGTGAATCCTGAGGCCCGGGACCCTCTCGAAGTGTCTGAGATTCCCGGTCACCAGCTCCAAGCCATGATGGATGGCGGTTGCGGCGATCTGGAGATCGGCATCTGCCAGACTTTTCCCCAATTCTGCAAGCCGGACTTGGACCTCTCCATAAACACGAGCCACCGCCACGTCATAGGGCAACACGGTGATGTTGGGGAGGAGACGAGACTCTATATTGTCCAGGTGTCTTTCTGGGGATGAAGATCCGAACGCCCCCCGGAAAAGCTCTCCGATCGAGATCGCGCTGGTGTACTGCTCGGCTCTCGGGACCATCGCGAGCCAGCGCAGGTACGAGGGGTGAGGTCTCCGTTTGAAGACCTCCGAGATCGCGTCGGTGTCGAAGAGGAACGCCATGATCAGTCGAGGCCGGAAAAGTCTCTGGGCCCGCTTCGGCGGATCTCCGCCACCCGCTCTACAAGCTCATCGGAGCCTTCCCAACCACCGGCGAGGCTGGCGAGCCCCCTTTCCGGTCCGGCGGCCCTGAGCCGCCGCAACTGTTCGAGCTCACCGGCTGGAACGAGAGCGACGACCGGCTTGCCGTGCCGGGTAATGACGACCGACTCTCCAGCCTCCGCCGCGCGGACCCAATCCGCGAAATGAGCTTTGATTTCTGCAACGGACACATTCTTGGACATGCTGCCTCCGACAGGTCATATAGGTCATAATACCTTATCTGGGGCGCCGCCAAGATAGAAGTGCAGCGACTTGTTCCGGCGTGCCACAATCCCCCTGCCATGGCCGAGCCCGTCCTCCAGCCCTCCCGTCCGTCCCTGATCGCCCGGGTCCCGCCCGGCGGCACCGCCGATCCGGACGCGATCCTCGACCGCTTCGTGGACTGGGCGGCCGAGGCGGGGTTCGAGCTGTATCCGGCGCAGGAGGAGGCGCTGCTGGAGATCATGGCCGGCAAGCACGTCATCCTCAACACCCCCACCGGCTCCGGCAAGTCGCTGGTGGCCCTGGGGCTCCACTTCAAGGCGCTCTGCGAGGGGAAGACCTCCTTCTACACCAGCCCCATCAAGGCCCTCGCCTCGGAGAAGTTCTTCTCCCTCTGCGACGACCTCGGACCCGAGAACGTCGGCATGCTCACCGGCGACGCCTCGATCAACCCGGACGCGCCGGTGATCTGCTGCACCGCCGAGGTGCTCTCCAACCGCGCCCTGCGCGAGGGGGAGCGGCTCGACGCGCCGTACGTGATCATGGACGAGTTCCACTACTACTCGGACCCCGAGCGCGGCGTCGCCTGGCAGATCCCCCTGATCACCCTGCCGCGTACCCGGTTTCTCCTGATGTCCGCCACCCTCGGCGACGTCACCTCCATCAAGGAGCACGTCGAGGATCGGACCGGGATCGAGGTGGCCCTGGTCACCTCCGAGCAGCGTCCGGTGCCGCTCGACTTCGAATACCGCGAGACTCCGCTCCACGAGACCATCGAGGCGCTCATCGCGGCGGGCAAGGCGCCGGTCTACGTGGTCAATTTCACCCAGCGCGAGTGCGCCGAGCTGGCGCAGGCGCTCACCAGCGCCAAGGTCTCCAATCGCGAGGAGCGGGAGAGGATCCGCGAGGCCGTGGGCGACTTCCGCTTCGACACCCCGTACGGCAAGGAATGCAAGCGCTTCATCTCCTTCGGTATCGGCGTCCACCACGCGGGGCTGCTGCCGAAGTACCGGCTGCTGGTCGAGCAGCTCTCGCAACAGGGGCTGCTGCGCGTCATCTCCGGCACGGACACGCTGGGGGTCGGGGTCAACATCCCCATCCGCACCGTCCTGTTCACCAAGCTCGCGAAGTTCGGCGGCGTGAAGACCTCGATCCTCTCCGTGCGCGACTTCAAGCAGATCGCCGGCCGCGCCGGCCGCAAAGGGTTCGACACCCAGGGGAGCGTGGTCGCTCAGGCGCCCGAGCACATCATCGAGAAGCGCAAGAGCGAGCGCAGCGGCGGCAAGAAGATCGTCCGGGGCCCGGCCAAGGGGGAGGTCTCGTGGACCAAGGAGACGTTCGAACCTCCTCCAGCGCGACGCGGAGCTGGACGACCCCAACCTCCGCAACTTCGACTCGCTGCGCGACCTCATCCGCCGCAGCCACGAGGAGGAGGGGGCCAAGGCCCGCCATCTCACCACCGCGGCAGTCCTGGTGCGCTCGCTCTACCGTTCGGGGATCATCCGGATGAAGCGCGACGCGGCCACCGACTATCTCTGGGCGGTGGTGGCCGAGGACCTCCAGTGGGACTTCTCCCTCCATCAGGCGCTTTCGCTCTACCTGGTCGAGACGCTCACCGATCTGGAGCCGGAGTCGGAGACCTACGTGCCCGATCTCATCACCCTGGTCGAGTCGATCCTGGAGAACCCGGACATCGTGCTCCGCAAGCAGGTCGACAAGCTCAAGGGGGAGCTGGTGGCGCAGCTCAAGGCGGAGGGGGTCGAGTATGAGGCGCGGATGGAGAAGCTGGAGGAGGTCACCCATCCCAAGCCGCTCTCGGACTTCATCTACGGCACCTTCAACCGCTTCCGCGGCAAGCACCCCTGGGTCGGCGGCGAGGACATCAAGCCGAAGTCGATCGGCCGCGAGATGTTCGAGGGGTACATGAGCTTCGCGGACTACGTGAAGCGCTACGCCCTGCAGCGGAGCGAAGGGGTGCTCCTGCGCTACCTCTCGCAGCTCTACAAGACGCTCGACCAGACCGTCCCCGAGCCGGCGAAGACGGAAGGGGTGTGGGATGCCCTCGGCTTCTTCCGTGCCCTGGTCGAGCAGACCGACTCCAGCCTGCTCGAGGAGTGGCAGGGGCTGCTCCACCCGGAGGTCCTGGTGCGGGCGAAGGAGCGCAAGACCGCCCGCGAGATCCTCTGGCTCGAGGAGCTGCTCGCCGATCCCAAGACCTTCACCGCCCGCGTGCGCGCCGAGATGCACCTGCTCGTCCGTGCCCTCTCGCTCAAGGAATGGGAGGAGGCCCCCAACCTGGTCAAGCAGGACCCGGACGATCCCGACACCCTCTGGGACGCCGAACGCTTCGAGGCCACGATGGCCCCCTTCCTCGCGGAATACGGCGAGCTCCTCTTCACCCCCGAGGCCCGCCGCCATCAATGGACGCAGATCCGCAAGACCGGCGATCGCCAGTGGGAGGTCACCCATACTCTCCTCGATCCGCAGGGAGATAATCTCTGGGCGATCCAGGGGACGATCGATCTCAGGAATCCTGATGAAGCTGAGGGGCCGATCGTGCGGGTGGGGCGGATCGGGGCGTGATTTTTGCAGATTCGGGGACAATCGTGGATATTCGGGGACGCAGCTCGGGAAAAGGGGGCTACCTTGCGAAAAAGGGGACATAAGAAGAAGGATGGGGATATGGATAAGGAGAAGGGGACATTTTTGCGAATTACGGGACTGTCTTCGGATAAACGGGACCATCCTGGAGATTCAGGGACGGGGTCGGATTCTGAGACCGGATCGGGGCTGTCCGACAAGAAGGGGGGATTCCGGGAGGCATATGAGAAGTTTCGCCGCGAGCACGACCTCGTGGATCTCAATATTGATCCTGACGAGGTCTTCGCCGACGTCCGGGATCCCTCTCCTGGGCGGGATTTTGAGTGGTGATTGCTATTACCCCTGCCGCACCTCCCCCGCCACCACCCCCGGCAGCTCCGTGACGAAATCCGCCCCGAACGCCTTCGAGGGGGTCCAGGCCCCGGGCTGCACCCTTCCCGCCAGAACGCGGATCACGCTCTCCACGGCGGAGACGGCGGTGAAGCGGTATCCCTCCGGGGTCTCGATCGTCGAGGTGACCGTGCGGCCGGCGGCGTCCTTCGCCTCGCCCCAGAGATAGACCCTGGCGGTCTCGCGGATCTCCTCGGAAGGGCCGGTCACCTTGCGGTCGACCCAGGCCAGGGCCAGGCGCTTGACCGGTCCCCAGCCGGCGAGGGGGAGGAACGGCGCCAGCCGCTTCATGCGCCGGATGGCCGACGGCGGCGTCCCCGAGTAGACACGGATGTTGGGGATGCCGGTCGAATGGTAGGCGGTCGAGACGTCCCCCCAGGGGATGGTCATGGCCCAGCGCTTGCCGGCCCGGCCGCCGAAGTCGATCTCCCGGGCGTCCCAGGCGACCGGCACGGGGACGATCCTGCCGTCTTTCCGGATCGCTCCGGCGTGCGGCAGGCTCTCGATCATCGTCTTCATGGTGCCGCGGCTGATGCTCCCCTTCTCAGTGTAGAAGGCCAGGACGAGCTCGGTCGCGCCGGGGAGGGCGCGGGCCAGCCGCGCCGCCAGGCAGTCGCTCGGCACCACGTCGAAGCCGACGCCGGGGAGCAGGGCGATCCCCGCCCGGCGCGCCGCCTCCCCCTGAGCGAGGACCGTCTCGAAGACGGGGATCTCCCCCGTGATGTCCAGGTAGTGGGCGCCGGTGGCCAGGCAGGCCGCCACCATGGGCGCGCTGGTGTGGAGGAATGGGCCGGCGCAGTGGAGCACGGCCTTGACGCCGTAGAGCTCCGCCGCCGTCCCCTGCGCGTCGCCGAGCGTAAAAGCGCGGCTCTGGAGGCCCAGCTCTTGCGCCAGCCGGCCCACCGCCTCGGCGTTGCGCCCGGCGAGGATGGGCGAGAGCCCCTTCCGCACCGCCTCGCGCGCCGCCAACTCGCCGGTGTAGCCGTTGGCGCCGTAGATCATCCAGCTCATGCCCTCACCCCCCGTTCGTCGCGACCCATACTACCTCCGGACCGCCCCGTGGGGTGGCGGCGAATCGCGGGCACGAGCGCATAGTAGGGGGCGAGGCCCATCATGAAGCTCGCATCCCCGCAACCGCTCGAACGCGCGGACGTCTTCCAGATCCCCCAGGAGCGGCCGGAGGTTCTCGTGGCCGGCGCCGGACCGGTCGGCCTGATGGCGGCGCTGGCCCTGGCGGAGCAGGGTGTCCAGGTCCAGATCATCGATCAGGAGAAGCGTCCGGCGGCCCGCAGCTACGCCCTCGCCCTCCACCCCCAGTCGTTGCGCCTGCTGGACGAGGTCGGCCTCGCGGACGAGCTCCTGGAGCGGGCCCACCGCATCGAGCGGCTGGCGTTCTATGAGGGGATGGAGCGGCGGGCCGAGCTCGACTTCAGCGCCCTGCCGGCGGAGTTTCCGTTCGTTGCCGTGCTGCCGCAGCAGATCCTCGAGGGGACGCTGGAGAGCGCGCTCAAGCGGCGGGGGGTGCCGGTGCTCTGGAATCACCGTCTCGCCGAGCTCCACCTGGGCGGCGGCGGCGCGGCGGCCCTGGTGGAGCGGCATGGGCCCGCGGGGGCCGAGGACGGCTTCGACGTGCGCCCCGAATTCCTCGTCGGCGCCGACGGCCACCGCTCGATCGTCCGTCACGCCCTCCAGGCTTCCTACGTGGAGATGGCGCCGGCGGAGCTGTTCGCCGTCTTCGAGCTGATCGCGGACGGACCTCCGGAAGGGGAGGCCCGCGTGGTCTTCAGCGGAGACAAGACCGGCGTGCTCTGGCCGCTCGGGGGGAGGCGCTACCGCTGGAGCCTGCAGGTGGACGAGTGGGAGGGGTTCGAGGAGCCCCGTTTCAAGAGCCGGCTGTATCCGGAGGTCGGGGACGAGCCGTTCCCCTATCTGGTGCGCGACAAGCTGAGCGAGCTGACACTCAAGCTGGCGCCCTGGTTCGAGGCCGACCTCGGCGAGATCGTCTGGTCGATGGCGGTGCGTTTCGAGCGCCGGCTGGCCGGCCGCTTCGGCCATGGCAAGGCCTGGCTGGCCGGCGACGCCGCCCATCTGACCAGCCCGGTGGGAGCGCAGAGCATGAACGTGGGGATCCGCGAAGCCTACGACCTCGCCCGGCGGCTCGGCTTCATCCTGCGCGAGGATTACCCTCCCGACCTGCTGGAGAGCTACGACGCCACGCACCGGCACGAGTGGCGCCAGCTCCTGGGCGCCCGCGGCAAGCCGGAGCCCGGGCCCTCCACCGATTCCTGGGTGAGGAAGCACGCGGCGCGCATCCTGCCCTGCGTCCCCGGCTCCGGGGACGACCTCATCCTCCTCCTGCGCCAGCTCGGGCTCGCGCTACCGGTGGACCACCACCATTCCGATTGAGCCCTATCGCCCGGCTCCGCGCTGGCCGCGCCGAATGATGTCGGCGAGGCGGAGGACGACCGGGGCGGGGAGCGCGCGCTGGGCGAGCCGCTGCCGCAGGAAGACCAGGGCCATGCGGGTGCTCTGCGGGGACTCGATCTGGAGGAACGCATCCTCGGCGGCGCGGACCAGGGTGAGCGCCCGCGCGGCGTCCCCCATGCGGAGGTGGATGACGGCCTGGTCCAGCTTCACGTTGGCGGCCTGGGAGCGCCGTCCGGCAGCGGTGAAGCCCTGCTCGGCCGCTTCGAGGTCCAGGAGGGCCCGCCGCCCGTCGCGCAGGCCGGCCCGGATCCGGCCTTCCAGCCAGAGCAGGTCGAGGCGCTGGGCCTCGTCCGTGGCGAGCTCGTCGCGGTGCGCGCCGAGGAGGCTGCGAGCCTCGCGGAGGCGGCCGCTCTCCACCAGGAACCAGATCTGGTTGTGGATGGCGGCCAGGACGAGCTCCGGCTCGCGGGCCTCGTCCACCATGTCGAGCCCCCGCTGGGTGATGCGGAAGGCCTCCCGGGACCTGCCCGCCCAGCCGGTGTAGAGACCCTTGGTGATGAGCGCCCGTCCGGCCATGTGCCGGTCCCCCCGCTCCTGGTGGAGGGCGTAGGCGGCGTCCAGGGCCGCCAGGGCGAGATCGTCGTTGCCGCGGGCGGATTCCAGCGAGGCCTGGAGCTCGTAGAGGCGCGCCCGGTCCTCCGGGCTCCCGCCTGCCGGCCCCAGGATCTCGGCGGCCCGGTCCAGCGACTCCTGGGCCTCGGTCAGATCGCCCGCGATGCGGCAGGCGTTGCCGTAGACGGCCCAGGCGCGGCTCAGCAGCTCCGTCCGGGAGGAGAGACCGCTGGCGGTGAGCACGGCCAGCCGGGCGGTCCGCCGCATCTCTTCCGGGTTGTCATGACGCAGCGACCAGGCGCGCTGGAGCAGCTCCTCCGCACTGGCCGCGGTCTTGCCGCCTTCCAAAGTCGCGGAGAGCCGGTCGAAGACGGCGTCATAGGCGTCCTCGGGCGGCGCCGGAGACGGGCCGAGATGCCAGAGGTCCGCCGCTCCGCTCCGGCAGACGCCACAGCCGTGCAGCAGGTGGGCGACGGCGGTCCGTGCGGCCTCGCGGGAAAGCTCGCCGCCGGCGAGGGCCTGGAGGTCCTGGGGGGTGAGGTGCTGCGCCATGAAGATCCCCTCTCGCGTCATTGGATTTCCCGTCCCAGATTGGAAGGGTAGGTTGGAAGATACATGTCCAACCTTTCTACGCACATTACGAAACGAAGTTGCGTCGCGGGATCTTCCCCGAAGATTTTTTCAGGCCGGGCCGGCCAGCGCCGACCGCGCCGCCACCACCCGTTCCCGCGCCTCCTCCACGGTCCCCGCCAGGGCGGTCAGGTGGCCCATCTTGCGGCCGGGCCGGGCGTCGGCCTTGCCGTAGAGGTGGAGCTTGACGTCGGGGAAGCGGCAGGCAGCCGCCCAGTCCGGCTCGCCACCGGACCAGAGGTCGCCGAGGAGGTTCGCCATGGCGGCGGGGCGGAGGAGCTCGGGCGAGCCCAGCGGCAGGCCGCAGATGGCCCGGAGCTGCTGCTCGAACTGGCTGGTGACGCAGGCGTCGAAGGTGAGGTGGCCGGAGTTGTGCGGGCGCGGCGCCAGCTCGTTGACCAGCAGGCGGCCGTCCCGGGTGAGGAACATCTCCACGGCGAGCACGCCGACTACGCCCAGCCCCTCCAGGATGCCGCGGGCGATCGCGACCGCCTCCCGCTCCACTCCGGAGGGCACGGCGGCCGGCGCGGTCGAGACGTCGAGGATATGCCGGTGATGGCGGTTCTCGATCACTCCGAAATGGGCGAAGGAGCCGTCGAGCCCCCGGGCGGCCACCACGGAGACCTCGCGGTCGAAATCCACGAAGGCCTCGAGGACCGCCTCCTGGCCGCCGAGGGAGGCCCAGGCGGCCTCCGCCTCGCCCGGGGCCGCGATCCGCACCTGCCCCTTGCCGTCGTACCCCCAGCCGGCCGTCTTCAACACCGCCGGGGTGCCCAGTGCGGCGAGGGCGGCGCGGAGGTCGTCCAGCGAGCGGACGGCCGCGAACGGGGTGACGGGGAAGCCGGCGCCGGCCAGGAACCCTTTCTCGCGCAGCCGGTGCTGGGTGGTGTGGAGCACGGAGCCGGCCGGCCGCACGGGAGCGTGCTCCGCGGCGGCCTCGGTGGCGGCGGCGGAGACGTTCTCGAACTCGAAGGTGACCACGTCCACCCCGCGGGCGAAATCGCGCACCGCGTCGAGGTCGTCGTAGGCGGCCTGCACCTCGCGGTCGGCGACCTGGCCGGTGGGGGTGTCGTAGTCGGGGGAGAGGGTGTGGACCCGGTAGCCCATGCGCCGCGCGGCGATGGCGAACATGCGGCCGAGCTGACCGCTGCCCAGGACCCCGATGGTCGAGCCGGGGGGGATCACCCGCGGAGGGTAGGTCAAGGCAGGGTCTCGTCCCGCACCCGGCGGGTCTGCTCGGCCACGAAATCCCGCAGCTTCTCGCGCAGCTCCGGCCGGGTGGTCGCCAGTATGCGCACGGCGAGCAGGGCGGCGTTGGCCGCCCCGGCCTTGCCGATGGCGAGCGTCCCCACCGGCACGCCGGAGGGCATCTGGACGATCGACAGCAGGGAGTCGAGGCCGTTGAGCGCCTGGCTCTGGACCGGCACGCCGAGCACGGGGAGGAGGGTCTGGGCCGCTACCATCCCTGGCAGATGGGCGGCGCCGCCGGCGCCGGCGATGATCACCTGGATCCCCCTCGCCTCCGCGCCGCGGGCGAATTCGGCCATCCAGTCCGGGGTGCGGTGGGCGGAGACCACGTGGCACTCGTGGGGGACGCCGAAGCGGGTGAGCATCTCGTCCGCGTGGCGGAGGGTCTCCCAGTCGGACTTGCTCCCCATGATGACGCTCACCAGGGGCGGGTCTTCTGCGCTCATCCTTGATCTCGGATTTGATCTCAAGAAAGAAGAGGGGGTTGGCTGGAGCGGTTCCCGGGGTATAATCCCGACGTTCAAGTCAACCGCTTTCGCGGGCAAAGCTTAGCACAGGGGTGAGAGGTGCCCGGACGCCACGGGTCTGTCACAGGAAGGTCGCACCGGGCTCACCGGACACCTCGGATCCCTGCGTAGAATCGTCTCGAAACTTACGCACTTCAAAGGAGGGCTTCACTTATGGTGCGTGTCTGCAAGCTCCGCTGGTTGTGTGCTCTGGCGGCCCTGCTCGTCCTCTTCGGGCTGGCCGGCGCGGCCCATGCCCAGACCGACGTCACCACGAGCCGCATCTCCGGCACCGTGGAGGATTCGTCCAAATCCCCGCTGCCGGGAGTCACTGTCGAGGCGGTCAACACGGAGACCGGCCTGCGGCAGGCCGAGGTCACCGACGCGAACGGCTTCTATCGCATCCTCAACCTGCCCACGGGCATGTACAAGGTCTCGGCCTCTCTCGACGGCTTCGCCACGGCGACCGCGGAGAAGGTCCGCCTGCTCATCGGCTCGACGCCGACCGTGAACTTCACCCTACAGAGCGCGCGCATCTCGGAGACGATCACCGTCACCTCCGAGGCGCCCACCGTCGAGGTGACCAACACCCAGATCTCAACGACGATCCAGTCCGAGCAGCTCAAGAACCTGCCGACCCCTGGCACCGACTTCCGCCAGCTCGTGCTGCTCACCCCGGAGACCCGCTTCGACTCCGAGCGCGGCAACATCTCGATCTCGGGCCAGCGCGGCATCAACACCAACGTCACGGTGGACGGCGTGGACTACAACAACGCCTTCTTCGGCGGCAATACCGGCTCCGCCGAGGGGCGCGCCCCGCTGTCGCTCTCCGAGGAGTCGATCAAGGAGTTCTCGGTGATCACCAACGGCGCCTCGGCCGAGTTCGGCCGTACGGGCGGCGGCGTCGTCAACGTGATCACCAAGAACGGCACCAACAGCCTGCACGGCTCCGGCTTCTACTACAACCAGCCGCAGAGCCTGATCTCCGATTTCGCCAAGCCCCATCTGGCGCCGGGGCAGAGCCTCCCCGCCGGCTTCACCACCAAGCCGGCCGACCAGAAGAAGGACCAGTTCGGCGCCTCCCTGGGCGGCTCCCTCGTCCGCGACAAGCTCTTCTACTTCTTCTCCTACGACAACCAGAAGCAGGACATCACGGTGCCGATCTCGTCGACCGTGCTGGATCCGGCGGTCTTCGCCAAGTATCCGGCGCTGGCGAGCCCCAACAGCTTCGCGCAGACCCGCAACGGCAACGTCTCCTTCGGCCGCCTCGACTACCAGATGAACGACGCCAACCGGTTCACGGTCCGCGGCAACATCGCCAAGTACACCGGCGAGAACGGCACCTCCAGCTCGCCGAGCCAGACCGCGAGCCACAACGGCATCGAGGGGATGACCGCCAAGACCTGGGTCGGCCAGTACTCCGGCCAGTTCGGCGCCAACGTCCTGAACGACCTCAACATCAACTACGTCAAGGAGGAGACCCCGCGCGCGGACAAGGGGCTCAACCTGACCGAGGTCCAGATCCCGGGCGTGAGCTACGGCGAGGTGAGCTTCCTGCCGATCGTCTCGTCGAACGACCGCAAGGAGGTCGGCGACACCGTCAGCTATCTGCTCGATAAGCACGTCCTCAAGGGCGGCGTCGACTACAACGACACCGGCATCGACCAGGTCTTCAAGGGGAACTGGCGCGGCGTCTACGTCTTCAACAGCAAAGACGACCTGCTCGCCGGCCGCTGGGCCCAGTTCCGCCAGTTCGGCGGCCTCAACGGCCTGACCGCCGACCAGGCGGGCCGGGCGAAGTTCCGCCAGAAGGAGTCCGCCTTCTTCCTGCAGGACCAGTGGGACGTGCGGCCCAACCTCACGGTGACCGCCGGCGTGCGCTGGGAGAACCTGGACAACCCGAACGCGCCGGTCCTCAACCAGAACGACGTGAACGCCAACGGCTCGTTCAAGCTGAACGGCAAGATCCCGGACTCCAACAACAACATCTCGCCCCGGCTCAGCGTCTCCTGGGCCCCCGATGAGAAGACCGCCGTCCGCGGCTCGATCGGCCGCTACTGGAGCCGCACCCCGGCCATCCTCTTCGCCCAGCTCCTGACCGCGAACGGCATCCGTGCGACCCAGTACATCATCAATGCAAACCAGACGGGCTGCACGACGAACTGCGCGCCGACCGATCCCCTGTCGCCCGGCTGGGGGAGCGCCTTCAACCCGGTGGGTGTCCAGCCGATCGACTTCAGCCGCATCACCAACATCGCCAAGCCGGGCGTCTTCGCCATCGACCCCAACTTCGACAACCCCTACACCGACCGCGTCACCATCGGTGCCGAGCGGGAGGTCTTCGCCCGCACCTCGCTGGCCCTCGACGTCACCTACGCCGAGAGCAAGCAGCTCGAGCGCCTGACGGACATCAACCGGGTCTACTCCGGCGGCACGGCGCCCAACGGCCTGCCGGCCTACAGCTCGACCACGCCGAACCCGTACTACGCCCGCATCACCACCCTGAAGTCCGACGCGCGGTCGAAGTACTACGGGCTCACCGCGACCCTCAACCGGCGCTTCTCCGACCACTTCAGCTACTACGCCGCGGTGACCTACTCCAAGGACAAGGACAACGACTCCAACGAGCGCAACTTCTCGGGCATCCAGCCCGAGGACTTCAACAACCTCGACCTCAACTACGGCTACTCCAACCGCGACCAGCGCTGGAAGGCCGTGGTCAACAGCGTCTGGGAGACCCCCTGGTGGGGCCTCGGCCTCTCCGGCTCGCTCCGCTACGCCACCGGCTCGCCCTACACCGGCCTCGCCGGCCGCGACCTCAACAACGACGGCAACAGCGGCACCGACCGCCCGACCGTCAACGGCGTCCACTTCGACCGCAACAGCTTCCGCCAGCCGGACTTCTACGAGCTCGACCTGCGGCTCTCGAAGGGGTTCAAGATCTGGGAGGGCAACCTCCAGCTCTTCGCCGAGTGCTACAACTGCTCGAACGCGGCGAACCGCTTCGTCACCTCCGCCAACCAGACCTACGGCGCCAACCCGTCCCTCGGGGTCAACCCGACCGTGAACCCCCGGTTCGGCGTCGAGGACGGCGTGGGCACCCCGCGCACGATCCAGCTCGGCATCCGGTACGACTTCTAGACGAAGCTCAGCGGATATCGTCCCAGGGGGAGCGCAAGCTCCCCCTTTTTCATGGGGCGGCGAGAAGCTCTTCGGTGGCTTGGCGCAACTGTGGCAGATCGTTCTGGGTCACTTGCCAGACAGCTTCCAGGTCGACCCCCATGTAGTGGTGGATGAGGAAGTCCCGCATGCCCGCGATACGGCGCCAGG
>QHVW01000712.1 GCA_003223675.1 Acidobacteriota bacterium | reverse complement strand
GAACCCGCAGACCGGCGCGCCTGCCCCCAGAGGACGATCTCCTCCGGGGCAGGCGCGAAGAGTGGGCCGTCGCAACCGCCACGGAAGGCGGCTGGCCGACTCTCCCCGGATTCAGGTAGAGTTTGGCTCTATCGGTACGAGCATCGAAAACACCAGACAGCCCGCGATGCTCCCCACCTCCCGCTCCAAGATCGCCTTCATCGGCAGCAACGGCGTGGGCAAGACCACGCTCTGCTACGGGCTGGCGGCGCGGCTGAAGCGGCGGGACGTGGGGGTGGAGGTGGTGCACGAGGTGGCGCGGCGGTGCCCGCTGCCGATCAACGAGGAGACGTCGGTCGCGGCGCAGTCGTGGATCCTCCATACCCAGATCGCCGAGGAGCTGGTGGCCCAGGCGCGGTATCCGGTGGTGGTCTGCGACCGCAGCGTGCTCGACAACTATGTCTACCTCCTGCTCGCCGCCGGACGCCGGGAGGGGCCGGAGCGGCTGGTCGAATACTGGATCCAGGGGTACGACCTGCTGATCCACGTCCCCATCGTCGAGACCCTGAGGCCGGACGGCATCCGCTCGCCCGATCCGGGATTCCAGTACGCCGTCGAGGAGCGGCTCGCCCACGAGGTGGCCGAGCGGGGGCTCGCCGTCCTGCGGCTCGACGCGGCGGCCCGTCCCGACTGGCTCGACACGGTCGAACGGACCGCCTGGGAGCGGCTGCGTCCGGCCCAGCTCCCGCTGCCATCGCTCTAAAAGAGAGCTCCAGCGCGCCCGACCTCCGCTACAATAGGCCCACCTTGGGAATTGAGAACCTTCTTCGCAGGTGGGAGATCTTCTCCCACTTCACCGATGAGCAGCTCGTCCAGCTCGCCCAGTGCGCCACGCGCAACCGCTACCCCGCCGGGGCGATGATCGTCAAGGAGGGGGAGGAGACGCAGGACGCCTATCTCATCGAGAGCGGCGGCGTGCGTATCCAGCGCAAGACCCCCTACGGCCACTTCAGCCTGGCGGCCCTGGAGCCGGGCACCCTGTTCGGCGAGACCTCCTTCGTCGACCGCGTCCCCCGCTCGGGCGACGCGGTGACCACCGCCGACACGGATCTGATCACCCTCCACCCGGAGGCGCTGTCGCGCCTCATGGAGGGCGATCCCCGCTTCAAGCTGGCGCTCTACTGGGCGTTCTGGAAGAGCCTGTCGTCCAAGCTCCGGCAGACGAACGACAATCTCACCCGCTTCTTCTCGCAGACCGGCAAGCCCCCCAGCGTCGAGGCGGGCTCTCCGAAGGAGGCCACGGGCGAGTTCCACGTCGATCTGGCCTCCAAGCGCAAGCTGTTCCAGGAGCAGAAGCTCTCCAGCATGGAGATCAACTTCCTGGCGACCCTCTCCAAGGAGCGGAAGTACGGCCCCAGCCAGGTGATCTTCCGCGAGGGGGAGATGGGCAACGAGATGTACGTGGTGCTGGAGGGGCGGGTGATGATCAGCAAGTACATCCCCGGCGCCGGCGAGGAGGCGCTCGCCTTCCTGGAGCGCGGCGGCTACTTCGGCGAGATGGCGCTGATCGACAACGAGCCCCGCTCGGCCGACGCCAAGGCCCACGAGGGAGGCGCCGAGGTGCTCGTCATCTCCCGCGAGGTGCTCGAGGGGATCCTGGACATCAACAAGATCTCGTCGATCCGGCTGCTCACCATCCTCTGCAACCTGGTGGCGAGCCGCCTGCGCGAGCTCGACGACAAGATCATCGGCTGGTTCATCATCGCCGGCGGCTCCGGGATCTCCTGGCCGGTGCCGCCGCCGGCGTAGAAGCTGTCCCGGACAGCGCAGCCAGCACCTTCCCCACCAGGGACGACAGCGGCAGGCTCGCTCGCCCGGCCTCGTCGAAGAAGCCGGCGGCCATCCCTTCCCGCACCTCGCCCCCCCAGGCGAGCTCCGCGCGGTGGACGTCGATCTCCAGGTCCCGGTAGGTGATGCCATGGCGCACGCCGCCGACCCGGGGGCCGAGCGTCCAGCGGCCGCCGTAGCGTTCAGCGAGGACCGCTTGCGGATCGCCGGGCTCGGGGACGCCGTCGCGCTCGCGGGTCATCCAGGGGAGCTCCCAGGTGCCGGCGAGGAGGGTGCTGTCGTCCGGCCGGCGGAAGAGGAGCACTCCGGAATCCTCCTCCACCACCGCCACCAGGAGGCGGTGGCGCTCGGCGTCCCGTTTCACCCTGGGCGCGGGGTAGCTCTCCGGATCCCCCTCACGGACCGCCCGGCAGCCGGGGCGGAGGGGGCAGAGGAGGCACTTGGGGCGGCGGGGCGAGCAGAGGGTGGCGCCCAGCTCCATCAGGGCCTGATTGCTGTCGCCGGGGCGAACGGGATCGAGGAGCCCGGCCGCCGCGGCGAGGAGCCTCCCGCGCGCCTCGCCCGATTTCGCATCGTCCGCCTGCGCCAGAACGCGGGAGAGGACCCGCTCGACGTTGCCGTCCATCACCGGCGCGGCCACCCCGAAGGCGATGCTCGCCACGGCCGCCGCCGTGTAGGCGCCGATCCCGGGGAGCGCTCGCAACCCTTCGACCGTCGACGGGAAGGACCCGGCCTCGGCGATCTTGCGGGCGGCGGCGTGGAGCTGGCGGGCCCGGCGGTAGTAGCCCAGCCCCGACCACAGCGCCAGCACCTCCTCGACCTCGGCCCGCGCCAGATCCTCCACGGTGGGGAATCTTTCCAGGAAGCGGTTGTAAAAAGGGAGCACCGTCTCAACCCGGGTCTGCTGGAGCATGACCTCGGAGAGCCAGATTTTGTAGGGATCGCTCGTCCGGCGCCAGGGGAGGTCGCGCCGGTGCTGATCGAACCAGGTCAGGAGGGCTTCGACCCGCCGCATCGCGTCATTCTAACCGCACGGTGGCGGTCAATTTGGCAGACGGACCGGCCAAAAAGGAAAGGCTCCCAGCTTTCGCTGGGAGCTTGGGGGGGAGGCCCCATCTCTCCGGTTGGCTATTGTGGCTATACCCCTGTGTGTAGGGGATTTCGGTTGGTCAAAAGAGGGTGAGATCCTGAGATCTCGAAAGCTGGTGGGATCTAGTTAGGTTGGTCTGGAACCTCCCCCACATCGTTTCCTGCTCTCTGTCCTTTGCAACAGCCGTGCCCGATCTTAGATTCCCGAGTCGGCATTCTTCTCTGTGCTGACAGAAACGGCCGCGGCTGCCATTCCCCTCACCCCTGAAAAAGAAAGGCCCCCCGGCCACTGGGCTCGGGGGGCTGTAGGGAGGAGGTTCCTTGCTTTCAGGTTGGCTGTTGGTTGGCTCTACCCCTGATGAGGGGATTCAGGGAGGGCTTTTCAAGGATGAGATCGCGTAGGATCTCGAAGGATGGGATACGGTTGGCTGGACGGAACCTCCTCCTCGTGTTCCAACTGATTTGTGCTCTTCTCTATCTGCAAGTAACATGCCTGGCCTCCGATGAGCGCCCCAAGCCCCGAGAAAGGCCAGTTTGAGCGGGGTTTTCCCTCCCGGCTCCCGGGCGGGCGGTTTCCTTTTGTTCTCATTCGTACAAAGGCATACGTTCGAGTGGGAGATTTCTACATGGCGACGTCGATTTCTCACTGGAGATGAGGTGGCGGAGCCCGGGAACGAGCTGACCGTCGGCTGGAAGGAGTACCTGGATCTCCCCGCGCTCGGCGTCTTCCGCTTGAAGGCGAAGGTG
>QHVW01000199.1 GCA_003223675.1 Acidobacteriota bacterium | reverse complement strand
TGCTTCCACCAGGGGTCTTCCTTCGCTTCCTTGGTGCTCGCCGCCAGATTCATCTTCTTCCGGATCTTGCTGACGTCCCAGCCGGTGAGCGAGGCGAGGGTCTCCGCCTGGGTCTCGTAGCGCTTCGGGAGCTCCCGGCGGTAGCGCCGCGCCGCCTCGCAGGTCCCCCCTCCCGTCCAGGGGTGGCGCAGCACGAAGCGCCCCTGGAAATTCTCGCGGTCGGCGGTCTCCTGGAACACCAGATCCTCGGGGAAGTGTACGGCGTCGTAGCGCAGGTGGAGCCGGGTGAGGAAGACGTTCTGAGCGCCCGGATAAGAAGCGGAATCCGTCCCCCCGCTCCAGAAGGCGCCGAGCTGACGGAGCTCGGCCGCGGAGAGCGGGTCGGCCGCGCAGGGGTCGCACCAGGCCATGTCCCAGGCGTATTCGAGGAAGAGCGTCCGCATGTCCTGCTTCTTGACCTGCTGGCTGAACATCGCCTTGTAGAACGGACCGAAGTCGTCCTTCACGAACAGGGGGACCTCGGCGTCCGAGGGGAGGCGGACGGTGCGGTAGTTGGTGGTCTCGACCCTTCCTTTGCGGGTGAGGGCATAGATGAACAGCTCCTGGGGGCCGGCGGCGTTGACCATGCCGAGGCGGATGGGGAGCATGAATTTCGGGCTCTCGTAGGCCACCTGGATGGGGCGCAGGTAGGTGAAGCCGAGCTTCGACTGCTGCTCCAGGTTCACCTTGGCGACGAAGAACCGCATCCCCTGCTTGAGATAGCTGCCGAGCACCCGCGAGGCCCCCGGCGGGACGCGATAGCCGTTCTCGATCAGCCAGGTCTCCAGCCCCTGGCTCTCCTTGGCGGAGAGGATCAGGATGTCGTATTCGCCGACCGTGTACTGCGCCTCGATCTTCACGCCGAGGCTCTTGGCGCGGTCCTTCTCCAAGCGTCCTTCCGCACTGCTTCCTCCGACATTGGGGGCCGCCATCGCCATCGGGTAGGGCGGGTGGCAGGGGTCCTCGTCGAAGTACTCGACCAGCCGCGGCGCCGAGTAGGCGTCCAGATGGTCGAGCAGGGCCTTCTCGGCGACGTGGATCTGCTCCTTCTGCAGGAAGGTGGGGACGGGGATTACGATGGCGAATTCCTTCGGATCCCCCTTGAAGTCGTTGGCCATGGTGAGGACGGTACGGTCGCCGTCGCGCGCCAGGACGACCTGCGAGGCCTGGTTGAACAGCCTGGTGTCCGCCTTGGCCACGTAGAAGCCGCAGAAGCCGAGGGCGGTCCGGGCGGCCGCCACGAGCACGGCGGCCGTGAGGGCGGCGGTCAGGAAGCGTCTCATGCGAATCTCCTTTCTTCGCGGAGAGAGGGGGTGGAGACCGGAGGGGGCACCCGGCGCCAGACGTAGCGGGAGCCGGGCAGCAGGCGGTCGATCAGCGGCACCGCCGGCGCCAGGAAGAAGAGCGACAGCAGCAGCCCGTTGGGCCGGTAGAGCACGAAGTGGACGTACCCCGCGCCGAGGGCCACCAGCAGAGCGAACAGGACGCGGCCGGCCCGCGAGTCGGGGGTGGTGCGGGGGTCGGAGATCATGAAGAAGGTGAAGATCAGGAACGCGCCGCTCTCGACCTGGTGGAGGGGGATGGCCATGGGCTGCCCCAGCCAGAGGGCGCGTCCGAAGAGGATCGCCAGATAGAAGGCCAGGAAGGCGTAGGTGACGTCGCTGCGCGCCGCCCGGTTGACCACCAGACCGCCCAGGCAGGCGATCAGGAAGGCGAAGAACGCCGCGCTCCCCCACTGGCCCGGGGAGACCCAGGCGCCGCCCGTGGCCAGCATCACCGCCACGATGCCGAAGTTGGTGGGGTTGAAGACGTGCTTGCCGTGGACCCGGAGGACGAATTTGCCGGCGATGGTGACGGCGGCGGCGAGCGCTGCCAGGGCCCAGGAATTGGTGCGCAGCAGCAGGCAGAGGGAGAGCCCCGAGATCAGGGCGCTCCGCGGATCGAAGGTCGGCAGCCGACAGAGTCGGGTGCAGGCGTACTGGATGAGCTGGGCCATCCCCAGCAGGAGGAGGGCGCGGCCCGCGGGGATCTCCAGGTCCAGGCGGGTCACGCCGTAGACCAGCAGCGACGAGAGGACCAGGATCTGATAGAGGCGGGGGTCTCTCATTGGCTATCTCCTCCTCTCCCTTTGGACACGGCAGGTTGCGACCGGGAAACCGCTCACCCCCAACGTTCGGTCCGGCTGCTCCGTAGTAAGATAGAGACGTATCGCAGTCTGGGAATAGAAAGGAAGCTTCAATGCAGAAAGCAGTTCTCCTCTGGGGAGGTGTGCTCGCGCTGGGCCTCTCCGCCGCGGCGTGGGCCGGCCCCACGGCGCAGGGAGCGCCGTTCCACGTCAGCTCTTGCACGACCTGCATCCAGCAGGTCCCGGCCGTGGCCGGCTCGGCGTCCGGCGCCTTCCTGACCGTCTGGAAAGGAGCGAGCCCCGTCGATTCCAACGGGGTGAGCGGCCGGATGTTCTCCGGCACGGGCACCCCCATGGGCTCGGATTTCCTGGCCAACAAGGACCTGGTGCAGGATCAGTACGACCCGGCGGTGGCCCGCGACGGGCAGGGGAGCTTCATCGTGGTCTGGTCGGAGGTCGTCAACGGCAACAGCGAGATCAAGGGCCGGCGCTATGGACCGACCGGCGCGGCGCTGGGCGCCCCCTTCAAGATCAACCAGGACCAGGCCGGGACGCCGACCATCCCCGCCGACTTCAACCCCGCGGTGGCGGCCCTGAAGGACGGCTTCATCGTGACCTGGATGAGCATCCTGCCCGCGGGCAACGGCTTCCCCGGAACCACGCCCCAGGTGCTGGCCCGCAAGCTGGGCCCGACCGGCGCGCCGGTGGGGAATCAGGTCAAGATCAACACCGGGCTGGTCAACGGCGATCGCCCGGACGTCTGCGTGGACACCTCGGGAAAGCCGGTGGTGGTCTGGACGAGCGTGGACGGCTTCCCTCTGTTCGAGGCCAACCACAAGGGGGTCTCGCTGCGCCAGCTCACGCCCGCGGGCGCCCTCGTGGGCACGGCCGAGACGGTGGTCGCCGCTCCCAAGGCGGGCTCGGTCCATCCGGCGGTCTCCTGCGGTAACGGCAGCACCTTCGTGGTGGTCTGGCACAGCGACCAGTCTCCGGCGGTGGACCAGACCGACATCCTCGGACAGCGCTTCAGCCGTCTGGGCCGCCCCGTCGGGACCCCTTTCCGGATCAACACGACGGTGGCGAACCAGGACCGGAACCCGTCGATCGCCCACGACGCCAAGGGGAACTTCGTGGTGGTCTGGCAGGCGTACCTGGGGAGCGCCAAGGTGAGCATCCTCGGCCGCCGCTTCAACGCCTCCGCCGCCGCGCTCAGCCCTGAGCTCGAGGTCTTCGCCGGCGCCGACAATGCGATGGTCCCCGGCAATCCCGACGTCGCCATGATCGGGACCACGGGAAATTTCGTGGTCGTCTGGCAGGACGGCGCGCAGAGCATCTCCGGCCGGCGTTTCACTCCGTAGGATCCTGGCCGCGGTCGCCCGCGATGGGCTCGAGCGGCGTCCGTCCCGCCACCAGGGCGGTGACGGCCGCCGCTCCGGCTTTTTTGAGGGCGGCCGCGGCGGCGTCCAGGGTCGCTCCGGTGGTCGCCACATCATCGACCAGCAGGATGTGAAGGCCGCGGACGCGATCGGGCCGGGGGACGCGGAAGGCCTTGCGGAGATTGGCCAGGCGCTCCTCCCGGCCGAGCAGGCTCTGCGGCGGGGTGGCCCGGCGGCGCGCCAAGGCCTGGACGCAGGGGAGGCCGAGCCGGCCGGCGAGAGGGTGGGCGATCCTCTCCGCCTGGTTGTAACCGCGCGCCAGGCGCCGCCGCCAGTGGAGGGGCACCGGGACCACTTGGTCGCAGCCCGCGAGCCCGGGGGCGAGCCCGGCCGCGAGGGCCACCGCCAGGTGCCGTCCGAGGTAGTCCAGGCGCCCGAACTTGAGCCCGCGCACCACGGCGTCGAGGGGCGGCCGGTAGCTCCAGAGGGCGACCAACCGGTCGAAGGCGGGCGGGCTCTGCCGGCAGGGGCCGCACCGGTAGCCTGCCGGGAGGGCGTGGGCGGCGAGCGGCCGCAGGCAGCTCGCGCAGGCCTCCCGGGGGATGGGGACGAGAGCCGCCCGGCAGACGGCGCAGAGGCTCAAGGGGGCTCCCGCCGCGGGGAGCGGCCGGCCGCAACCGAGGCAGAGGGCCGGCAGCAGGGCGTGCATCAGCCGGTCGAGCAGGCGCCGCTCTTCCGAGGACTGGACGCGGAGGGCGCTCGGCTCGTAGAAAGGATCAGGCATGGGAAGGCGGCGCTCGGGGCCGGCGCCGATATACTCTCAGGAACCGAGCGCCGGTGGGAGAGCCGGGCGCCGGAATCGAGCGGATACGCCGCGAAGGAGAGGAATTTGATCGGGAATCACCGCCTGCTCGGCAGGCTCCTGCTGGCCTTCTCGCTGCTCCTGCTCCCCGCCGCCGCCGGCGCGCAGGAGCTCTATACCTACACCGTGGGCGTCTTCGGCGGCATCGGCGGCTCGCTCGACGCCGATCCGGGGGGGAGCCTCACCAACACCGGCTTCCAACTCAACCTCGGCCTGGTCACCGAGCCGCGCACCCACCTGGTGTTGCGCACCGGCCGGCTCGGCCTCGACAAGGACAAGCTCTTCGGCTCGCTGAGCAACGCCGACATGGAGTACGTCACGATCGGCGGCGAGTACCGCTATGGCGAGAAATACTATGACTCCGGGGTCTACGTCGCGTTGGGCGCCTACCGGCTGAACGGCACGAATCCCTCAGGCCGCGATTCCCGGGAGGACACCTGGGGAGTCTCCGTGGGGTTCACCGGCGAGATGCCGGTCCGCCGCTGGCTGGGGGTCCAGGCTGAGATCTCGGGCCACTACGTGGACTTCCGGGAGCAGGAGATCTTCGTGATGGGCCACGTAGGCCTGGCCTTCCACTTTTAGCTCTAGGGCCGGAGCGCGGCGGTCTTGCTGGCGCCACCCTTCAGGCGCGCGGCAAGATCCGCCCGCAGGGCCTGATCGTCCCAGTCGGTCATCCCCACCCACTTGCGCACGACCTGCCCCTGGACCACCAGATAGGTTTCCGGGAGCTTGTCCGTGCCATAGCGGTTCGCCACCTTCCAGTTGGGATCGAACAGCACCATCTCGGAGCCCGGCCCGAGGAAGGTGCGGACCCGGTCGGAGGAGTCGGCGACGGCCACCATCACTACCGCGAACTCCGGATTGCCGGAGAAGTCGTGGATCAGCCGCTGGAGCTTCGGCGTCTCCTGGATGCAAGGCGGGCACCAGGTGGCCCAGAAGTGGACCAGCGTGACCGGGGCGAGGCGCGATCCGATGGTGGCGGCCCCGCCCGTCGAATCGTAGAGGAAGCCGCCCGGCTCCTGGAACGCGCTCTTGCCCTGGGGCCAGAAGAGGGCCGCGAGAGCGCAGATCGCCAGGGCCGCGAGCCCCAGCTTGGCGGGCAGGCCGAGGCGGGCTCCGGATACGGGCGTTGGGACGGCTGGAGGGGGACCTGCGCTCAGGGTGGCGTCCGATTCATTCAGGGAATTCATAAACTGGCTCCAGCGTTGAATCCATCGGGATCGGCTTTGACCCCAGATCCCGACTTTCCCTAGAATACCGCACAGACTGGAAAAGATTTGCACAACCTTGAAGAAACCCGTTTCGCACGCCCCCGGCAGGCGTTCCTGGTAGGCCTCGTCCTGCCGGGCCAGCCGGGTTACGTCGTCGAGGAGCACCTGGACGAGCTGGCGCAGCTCGCCGACACGGCGGGAGCCGTGGTGGTGGGGCGGGGCGTGCAGTCGCGCAAGGCGCCGGACCCGGCCACCTTCATCGGCAGCGGCAAGGCCGAGGAGATCGGCGACGCCGCCCGCGAGCTGGGGGCCGACCTGCTGCTGTTCGACGACGACCTCTCGGGGAGCCAGGTCAAGAACCTCGAAGAGGCCACGAAGCTCTCGGTGATGGACCGTAGCGCCCTGATCCTGGACATCTTCGACTTGCGAGCGCAGAGCCGCGAGGCGCGCACCCAGGTGGAGCTCGCCCGGCTCAAGTACATGCTCCCCCGCCTGACCCGGCAGTGGAGCCACCTCTCGCGCCAGGGCGGCGGCTTCGGCCAGCGCGGCGGCGAGGGTGAGAAGCAGCTCGAGCAGGACCGCCGGGTCTTGCGCAACCGCATCCGCCGGCTGGAGGAGGACCTCGCGAAGATCGAGCGCACCCGCGGTGTCCAGCGGCGCGGGCGGGACGGCGTCCCCTCGGTGGCGCTGACCGGCTATACGAACGCCGGCAAGTCGACCCTGTTCAACCGGCTGACCTCGGCCGGGACCCTCGCCGAGAACCGTCTCTTCGCCACCCTGGACGCCAAGCTGCGGCGGGGGCAGGTGGACGGCTCCCGCTCGGCGGTCTTCGCGGACACGGTCGGCTTCATCCGCAAGCTGCCGCACCACCTGGTCTCCTCGTTCCGCAGCACGTTGGGTGAGATCACCGCGGCCGACCTCGTGCTCCACGTGGTCGACCGCAGCCACCCCCGCTGGCAGGAGCAGGCGGAGGTGGCCGAGGCGGTGATGGATGACCTGGGGGTCGATCGCGAGCGGGTGATCCGGGTGTTCAACAAGAGCGATCTCGTCCCGGCCGGGGAGCCGCGCAACGGCGGCGCGCTCTGGGTCTCGGCGGCCACGGGGGAGGGGATCGCGGAGCTGAAGGCGGAGCTGGCCCGGCGGCTGGGTCTCGGCTCTCCGACCCCAAGCATCTCCTTCGAGGCGGCGCCGGGGCTGGTTTGACACCCTCGCCCCTACTCTGTACAATCCGCCGTCCTGTGGGGCCGTAGCTCAGTTGGGAGAGCGCTTGAATGGCATTCAAGAGGTCGTCGGTTCGATCCCGATCGGCTCCACCAACTCCCTCTTCTTCTTTCTGAGTCCCAGGCTCATTCGTCCGGCGGGACGATCAGCACCGACACCTCCGAGTCCGCCAGGATCTGCAGCGTGACGTCGTAGCGCAGGGAGCGCTCGCCGGGACGGCGGACGTGGCGGCCGAGGACGATGAGGTCGTAGCCCCCTTCCCGGGCCTCGGCGAGGATGCCTTGCATGGCGGTGCGCGCCGGACGGACAGCGGAGCGGCTGGGGACCTCCAAGGCTCGCAGGGTGGCGAGGCCGGCGTTCAGGTGGGCGTTGACCCAGGGGGCGGCGGTGGTCCCCTCCCGGAGCACGTGGAGCAGGGTCACCTCGGCCCCGAGCCGCCGCGCCAGCCACCCTCCCACCCGCACGTCCGCCTTGCCCGGCTCGCCCACGGCCGTGCAGATGAGGATGCGCCGGAAGGTCTCCGGCTTCCCCTGTGACACCAGGAGCGGCGCCGGCAGGCTCTCCAGCAGGCCCATCAGGGTCTCGACGCGCCCGCCTTCCGGAAACTGGAGGAGGGTGAAGTCGTAGAGGCTCTGCCGCTGCTCGGCGGTGATCTCCGCGGCCGCATCGCCGCGCCGCACCACCGCCTCGGCGTCGGGCACTCCCCCCGCTACGGCCTCCTCGGTGAGCTTCGCCCGCAGCGGCTCGACGCCGTCCGCGTCGTCCGTCACCCCGAGCAGGCAGACCTTGGCGTTGAGCGGCTCTTCGAGGGCCTGGACGAGCGGGAACGGCGCCGGGCTCCCCTCGTCCGGCAGGTCGCAGACGAGGAGCCGCGGCTGCGGCGGCGCCAGGATGTGCCAGCCGCGCAGGCTCACCCAGACCTCCGGCCCTCCCAGGTCCACCTCAGCGGGGAGGACGGCGTCGATCAGCAGCCCTTCCTCGCCGTAGACCGAGGGCGCCGCCTGCCGGGTGTCCGGGATGGCAGGCATCCGCACCCGCACCCGCCGCAGGGCCCCGAGGAAGCTCTGCTCGGCGATCGTCCCCTGGCCCAGCAGGCGCACTCCGCGCTCGGGCGGATCGGCCGAAAGCTCCACCTGCTCGGGCCGGATCAGCACCCGCACCCGGGCGTCTTCCTCATGCTCGACCTCGAGGGGGATGGGGAGCGCGAGCGGACCGATCTGCGCCGCGCCGTCGCGCGCCCGCCCCACCAGCACGGTGCCGGCGCCCAGGAAGGTGGCGCCGAAGAGGGTGCGCGGCCGGGCGTAGAGGCCCTCGGGCTCGCCCACCTCCAGCAGCTCGCCGCGCTCCATGAGGCCGATCCGGTCGGCCAGCTCGAAGGCCTCCTCCTGATCGTGGGTGACCAGGATGGCGGTGACGCCGAGCTGTTGCTGGATCTCCCGCAGGTTGCGCCGGAGCTGGGAGCGGATCTTGACGTCGAGGGCGCCGAACGGCTCGTCGAGCAGCAGCACCGAGGGCTCGTGGACCAGGGCGCGGGCGAGCGCCACCCGCTGCTGCTGGCCCCCCGAGAGCTGGTGAGCGTAGCGGTTGCCGAAGCCGCCGAGGCCGACGCGGTCGAGCAGCTCCTCGCGCTTGCGGGCCCGCTCGGCCGGCGGCACCCTGCGGATCTTGAGCGGGAACTCGATGTTCTCCCCCACGCTCATGTGGCGGAAGATCGAGTAGTTCTGGAAGACGAAGCCGATCCCCCGCTCCTGCGGGGGCAGGCGGGTGACGTCCTTGTCGCGCAGCCAGATGCGTCCGCCGTCCGGCGCCGTGAGCCCGGCGACCATGCGCAGGATGGTGCTCTTGCCGCTGCCGCTGGCGCCCAGGAGGACGAACAGCTCGCCGTCCCGCACCTCCAGCGAGGTGGGCTTGACCACCGGCTGGCCGCCGAAGCTCTTGGCGAGCCCTTCGAGCCGGATCGACATCTACTTCTTCGGCCCCGCGGAGTAGCGCAGCAGGAAGAAGAAGATGGCGAAGGAGAGCGCCGCCAGCACCGCCGCCACCGCGTTGGCCTCGGCCACATGCCCCGCCTCGAACTGGGCGAAGATGTAGAGCGGCGCCGTCTGGGTGCGCAGCCGGAGGTTGCCCGAGACCATCACCGTGGCCCCGAACTCCCCCAGCGAGTGGGCGAAGGTGAGGAGGGTGCCGCTGAACAGCCCTCCCCGCAGCGCCGGCAGGATCACGTAGCGGAAGGTCTGCCACTTGCCGGCGCCCAGCGTATAGGCCGCCTCCTCGTAGGTCACCTCCAGCTCGTCGAGCAGCGGCTTGACCGCGCCCAGCATGTAGGGGAAGGTGACGAAGAGGTGGGCGAGGAGCACCCCGGCGGGCGTGAACATCGGCTGCAGCCCCAGCGGCTCCAGCAGCTTGCCGAAGAGGCCGATCGGCCCCCAGAGCAGCAGCAGGGAGGTGCCCACGACCACGGTGGGGATCGCCACCGGCAGGTTGATCGCGATCGTCAGCGGCCGCTCGCCGGGGAAGCGGTACTTGGAGAGCACGTAGGACGCCCAGGTGCCGAGCACGGCGTTGATCGCCGCGGTGAGGAAGGCGATCAGCAGGCTGAAGCGGAGGGCGAACTGGGCGTCCTCATTGGTGAGGGCCTGCCAGAACGCCACCGGCCCACCCTTCAGCGCGAAGACGAAGACGGCCGCGATCGGCATCAGGATCAGCGGCAGCAGGACGAGCACCAGCAGGCCGACCGGGACGCGGGCGCGCGGACGTTGCCCCGGGGCGTTGCCGGTCACTTGCCGACCTCCTTCATCACCCGGTCCTTCCAGATCCCGTCCACGATCTCCTTCTTGACCCGGTCCCAGCCGCCGAAATCGCGGACGAGGAACGGGTCCCGGATGGTCCCGAAGTGGGGGTTCGCCCCGTTCAGCCGCTCGTCCACGCTGCGGAAGCCCCGCTTCACGAACAGCGCCTGCGCCGGCTCGCTCCAGAGGAAGGCGACCAGGGCGTCGATCAGGGGGCGCTCGGAGGGGGCGACGTTCTTGTCCACGACGACCAGCGTGTGCTCCGAGAGCACGGTGCTGGGAGGATAGACGATCTCCCCCGGCAGAGTGCCCTTGGCGGCGTCGCCGATGACGTCCTGCTCGTAGGTGACCAGCACGTCGCCGAAGCCGTTCTCGAACTGGGTGCGGGCGGCGCGCGCCGAGGCCGCCTGGGCGGCGACGTGGCGCCAGACCCCGAGCAGGGCCGCCGTCCCGGCCTCCCGCTCGCGGCCCGGGGACCGCCGGGCGGCCGAGCCGTATTCGGCCAGGAGGGCCCAGTTGGCGCCCCCCGAGGTCAGCGGGTCGGGGTGGACCACCTTGACCCCCCGGCGGGCGAGGTCGGCGAAGTCGTGGATCCCCAGGGGGTTCCCCTTGCGGACCACGAGCACGAACGGGGTGCGGTTGACCACGCCGCCGTGGGGGAGCCGCCGCCAGGAGCCCGGGGGGATGACCCCCGCCTTGGCCAAGCGCCCGGCGTCGAGCTCCAGGGCGAGCAGCGCCACCTGCGCCGGCACCCCGAGGGTGATCTGGTTGGT
>QHVW01000305.1 GCA_003223675.1 Acidobacteriota bacterium | reverse complement strand
GATCGCTGCCCGGGTCGAGGCATTGGTAGGCCTCACGCGGCGCGAGCCAGGTGCGGTAGAGGCCCTCGGGGGTGCGATAGCGGTCGAGGGTCGCCAGGGCGGCCGAGAGCCGCGGGCGGTCGTGGTCGGGAGCGAGCCTCCAGACGAGCGCCGTGTCGTCGGTATCCGGGGTGATGGCGCACCCCAGGGTGCCGATGCCGGGAGCGTTCGGAAGGCCGTGGTAGCGCACCAGCCCGCCGGCCTCGATCTGGTAGGTGAGATGCAGGCGGGCGCGCTGCACGCTGTCGCCGAGACTGCCGGTCTCCGCCAGCGGCTCGAGCAGGTCGACCAGGAGAGCGGTGAGGAAGGTGTTCATCTCCGGGTGCGGCTCCTGGAAGCGCGCCGCGGACGTATAGGCGGTGAGCCAGTACCCCGGCCCCTGCTGGTGCGCGCGAAGCCGCGCCGCCGCCGTCCTGAAGGCGTCGTCGAGGTCCGCGGCGGCCGTCCGCACGGTCAGCTTGCGCTCCCCCAGGTAATATCCCTCTCCCTTCTCGGAGGCCCAGGCGAAGGCGGCCAGCTTGTGCTCGCCGGGAGCGAGGCCGGCCGTGGCGAGCGGGATGCGCCAGCCGGCGGGGCTCGCCTCGTGTAGCGTGCTGCGGACGTCGGGCCGGTCGAAGAAGGCGCGGGAGGCGACGGTCTGCCGGCCGTCGACGATGACCGCCACCTGCCAGGGCGTTGCGTGGCCGGCCAGCGCCCAGCCGGCGGCGGCGGCCTCCTGGCCGGCGGTGACCGCGGAGGTCGCCCGGCCGGCGGCCTCGATGGCGTCAGTCTCGATGGCGTCAATACTGCCGCGCGTCTCGATCATCAGCTCCGCCGGCGCGAGCCCCTGCTGTAAGGAAGCGACGAAAGGTGCGTTCCGCCACTCCCACGCGGCCTGCATCTGGTGGGGGCCGCTGACCACGGCCACGATCGCGCTGTCGGTCGCGCCGGTGTACCAGAACGCGCCGACGGCCTCGATGGCGACCGCGGCGCCGACCGCGAGCAGGAAGCACGCCCGGCCGAGGCCGCGCAGCCCGGCGACCACCGGCACCAGCATCCACAGGAGCAGCGGCAGGAGGTCCGTCAAGTAGCGCGGCCCCCAGAAGACGCCACCCCGCCAGTCCGTCTTGGCATAGAGCAGGAGCTGGAGGACGACGCCGGCGCCCATCGCCAGGGTGAGGCCGCGCTCGCCACGGTCGCGCGGCAGGTGCCGCCAGGCCAGGACGAGGAAGAGCAGGAAAGGGGAGAAGACGAACAGCCCCCGCGTCGGGCTGAGCAGCAAGCCGCCGAGGCCGGAAAGCAAGTCGTGCTGCAAGAAGTTGGCCTTGCCGACCCGCCCGTAACCGCCGGCGAAGTGGTGGGCCACGCCGAGGTTGTAGAGCAGCACCAGGCCCATCGGCAGCGCCGCCGCCGCGGCGAGCAACGCCGCCCGGCGCCGGTCCGCCCAGAAGAGCCCGTAAGCCCCGAGCGCCGCCGCGAGGATGACGTCCGGCGGGCGGTTGCCGGCGATGAGCCCGCACAGCAACCCCGCCGCGAGCGCCCGCGGCGTGGTGCACTGACGGTTGAGAAGCAGCAGGGCGCCGATCACCAGGAGCTCGGCCATCCCATGCTGCCACAGAGCCTGGCTGCTGATTACCCAGGTGGTGGTGCCGAAGGCATACGCCAGGGTGAGCAGCAGTGCGATCGGCGCCGCCGCCCGGCGCCGCAGCAGCAGGTAGAGGAGCGACGCGGAAAGCGCCGCCAGAAGCGAGGCGGAGAGCTTCTCCATGATCCTCGCGACGTGGTCCAGCCGCCAATCCGTCCAACCCCGCAGGTGCAGATAACCGACCGCGGGGAGGTAGAGCGGCGCGAGGAGCACCGGCAGCACCACGGGGTACAGCGAGATGGTGTGGCCGCCGGGCACAGGCACCATCCAGTACGCCGTGCCGCCTTGCCCCTGGGCGGTGAGCGTCGCGATCGGATCGAGAAGGACGCTGTGGTACCGCCAGATCGCGAACGGCAGGTAGCGCGCCGGGTAGGCGTCGCCGGAGCTGATCGCCCGCCCGTTGGCGTTGTAGACCAGCAGGCAGCAGAGCCCGATGAGCAGGCTCGCCCGCAGCTCGCGCCGGCCGCCGAGGGCCAGCGTCATGGTTTCATGCTCACTTGCGCTGGCTTCCTACGGGGTGCTGGCTCCACTACGAGGTTGGCGAAAAGCGAGGCCGGAGGCTACCACAGGGCGCCGCCAGCGCCAAGATCGGCTCGGCGCGAATCTCTGGCGTCCAGGGGGCGGCGATCTACCTTCGCGGATCGCCCCAGCGCGAACGTTGGGCTCCCCAGTCCCGTTTGGAGCTTCCCGGCGCCGTTTTTTCCCATCCCGGCGCCTTTTTTCGCTATCCGGACGGCCATCCAGCTTCCCGAACGCTTTTTGAAGCTTCCCGAGCGGCTGTCCTGCTGGCCCGGCGGGTTTTTTGTCTTCCCGAGCGGCCATCTTGCTTCCCGAGCAGTCATCTCGTCTTCCCGAGCCCCCGGGAACGCAAAAAAGCGGGCATCCTGTGTTCGGAGAGGCCATCCAGCGCTCGAGAGCCGCCATCCAAAGGATCGAGGTCGTCATCTCTGCTCGGACGGCGTCGGGAACGAGAGAATCCGGCGATCCAGGACTCGGAAACGCCTTGGAGCCCATTCATCACGTTGTGCATCAGAGTATAGACCGCATCCGGCATCTTGTCCAGACCTTCAGGCATGAGGTTGGGCTTCGCCTCAAAGAATACGGGAATTCAACTTCACGTTCGCATGATCCCTTGACAGGATCGGCCGGTCTGGTCTACCCTGGCACCCGCTGAACAGGCAACAGGGTCCCCTTCAGAGAGGAGGGGACGGGGGAGCGAGGCTGGCCGGGCTCGATGCGCGGCGCCTCGCCCCCGAGCTCATTGACAATTGATGGTCCAAGCAGGGGAGCGGATGGCGACCGCTCCTCTGCTCCCACCTTTCTTCGCGGCGGCCACGCTTCGGGCCCCTTGCGGCCGGGACCGGTGTGCGCCGCCGTCCCGCAGGAAGGGCGTTGGTCAAAGTTGATAGAGCGCCACCGGCCTCTATGCGGAGGCAGGCCGTGAGCGCAGGACCTACGGTTGACGTAGCATGATATCCGTGCTACCGTAGGACCGTGATCCGCTCTTTCAAAGACCAGGGCACCGATGACATCTTCAACGGCAAGAACACCAAGGATGCTCGCCGGAGTTGCCCGCAGAGTCTCTGGACTGTGGCGGCTCGCAAGCTTGACCAACTCGATTCCACCGGGAGTCTTGAGGATCTCCGGATTCCGCCCGGCAACCGTTTAGAGGCTCTGTCGGGGGATCGCGATGGCCAGTACAGCGTTCGGATTAACGATCAGTACAGAGTATGTTTTGTCTGGCATGACAACGAACCGGATGAAGTCGAAATCGTTGACTACCACTGAAGAGCTTGAAGTAGCGAGGCATTTATGATTCGAGTTCCCACCCATCGCGAGCCCACACATCCCGGAGATATGCTTCTGGAGGAGTTTCTCAAGCCGCTGGGCTTGACGCAGCGAGATCTGGCTGAAGGGATCCACGTTCCCTATCAGCGGGTCAACGAGCTCGTGAACAAGAGGCGAGGAATGACGCCGAGCACGGCGCTCCGGCTCTCGAAATTCCTGGGTACGTCGGCCGACTTCTGGATGAATCTACAGCTTCGCTGGGATCTCTATCAGGCAAGCCGATCCGAGGCCGCGGAGCTCAAGAGCATCAAGAGGATCAAGACGGGCCACAAGGCGGCGGCCTGAAAGGAGGGCCTGCGGAGGTGAAGACCTGCTTGGGTGTGCTTCTGCTTTTCTGC
>QHVW01000198.1 GCA_003223675.1 Acidobacteriota bacterium | reverse complement strand
TGGAGACGCGGCGGGACGGGGACCTCCTCTGGGTGACTCTGAACGATCCGGAGCGCGCCAACGCCCTGTCGCCCGCGCTGATCGGCGAGCTGATCGAGCTCTACCGCCGCCCCTGGCGCGCGGAGGGGGTGCGCTGTCTCCTGCTCTCCGGCGCCGGCAGGAATTTTTCGGCCGGGGCCGACCTGGAGCACCTGCGCTCGCTGCGCGACGCGGGGCCTGAGGAGAACCTGCGCGACTCGCTGCGGCTCAAGGACCTCTTCGAGTCGGTGCTGCGGCAGGACGCGCTGACCATCGCCCTGGTCCACGGCGCCTGCGTGGCGGGCGGCTGCGGCCTCGCCACCGCCCACGATTTCGTGATCGCCGCCGAGGACGCCCGCTTCCTCTACAGCGAGGTGCGGATCGGCTTCGTGGCCGCCCTGGTCGCCACCTACCTGCCGCTGCGGCTGCGCGGCTCGGACATCCGCGAGCTGCTGCTCAATCCCCAATTCGTCGATGCCCGCAGGGCCCTGGAGGTCGGCCTGGTCAACCGCATGGTCCCGCACGAGGACCTGCGCGGGGTGGGCGAGGCGCTCGCCGCGCAGATCCTGGAGACCGGCAGCTCGGAGTCGATCGCCCGCACCAAGCGCCTGCTGCTCGACGTGCTCGGCCTTCCCTTGAGCGACGCCCTCACCCAGGCCGCCGAGGTGAACGCCGCCGCCCGCGCGACCGACGACTGCAAGCGCGGCATCGCCACCTTCCTGGAAACCAAGAAGCCGCCCCGCTGGCGATGAAATATTGGAGATGATGAAGCTCGTCCTCTTCGACATCGACGGCACCCTGCTGACCTGCGGCCCGCAGGTGCGCCCGCTGTTCGCCTCGGCGCTGGTCGAGGTGTTCGGCACGGCGGGGGAGGTCGATGCCTTCGACTTCACCGGGCGGACCGATCCCGGGATCGTGCTCGACCTGATCACCGGGGCCGGCCTGCCGGAGCCCCTGGTCCGCGAGCGGCTGCCGCGGATGCGCGCGCTCTATACGGAGCGGCTGGAGCGCGAGCTCGACCGCCGGGAGATGGTGCTGCTGCCCGGCGTGATGGAGATCCTGGAGCGGCTCAGCCGTCGCGAGGACGTGGTGACGGCGCTGCTGACGGGAAACTGGGAGCCGGGGGCGAAGGCCAAGCTCTCCCGTTTCGACCTCGGCCGGTATTTCGGCTTCGGCGCCTTCGGCTGCGACGGCGTCGATCGTTCGGAGCTGCCGCCGGTGGCCCTGGACCGGGCCGAGCGGGCGACCGGCCGCCGCTTCCGTCCGGAGGACGTCCTGATCGTGGGCGACAGCCTGCACGACATCTCCTGCGCTCACGCGCACGGCATCCCCTGCCTCGCGGTGGGGACCGGCCGCACGCCGGAGGAGGTCCTCCGGGCCGCCGGCGCCGACTGGGTGATCGGCGACCTGCGGCAGGCGGCGCGCGCCGTCCCCTGGCTCGGCTGACTCAAGCCCGGCCGATCCGGTCCCGCCGCCTCAGCTCGCCGTCCGGGCTTCCCGGCTGGGAAACGGCGACACCTTGGCGAGCGGCCGCGTCTCCGGGGCCGGCTCGGAGCGCAGGGCCGCCTCCTCGAGCCCGCGGAGCAGCAACTGGAAGCTCTCCCTCCGGGCGGCCTCGCGGACCAGCCGCGAGCATAGGGGGCACTGGCGCAAGAGATGCCGCACGAAGTCACGGGATTCTTCCTTGGACAGCTCGGACCGGAAGAAACGCTCGAGAGTCTCCCGCGAAAAGCACGCGTCCACCATGTCATTCCTCCCCAAACAGGCCGCAACATTAGGCCTTCATCAATTATCGTTGCCGGAGGGCGGAATTTTGGGACAAGAAAGAAGCTAGAACTTCTTTTCCGGGGTCACAGCGGCCCGGATCGGCGGTGGGGAATGCTCCTTACAGGTGCTCGCGGAGCCACGCTTGAGTGGCGTTGAGGGCCTGGATGAGCTGCGGAGTGGGGCCGGCGAAGGGGTGGCGGCTGCCGAAGGTGTGGCTGGCGCCCGGGACGACGAGGAGCTCCGTCCGCCCCGTGGCGTGCTCCGCGAGGCGGTGCGCCTCGGCCACCGGGACGCTCTCGTCCTCGGCGCCGTGGACGAGGAGCCAGGGGGCGCGGCGGGCCGCCGCGGCGGCCAGGAGGTCGAGCTCAAGGCTCCTCTCCTCGATGTCGGCGAGCAGCCCGGCCCCGAGGGCGAGCCGCTGGCCCGTGCGGGCGTTGGTCACCGGGAGCTCCCCCGACCGGCGCCACTCCTCCTTCTGCTCGGGGGTGAAACGGTCGACGTCCGCGATCGCCGCCCAGGTCACCAGGGCCCGCAGCCGGTCCCGCCAGGCGGGGTTCGCCGCGGCGAGGAGGGCGTCCCCGCCGCCGCGGCTGTGGCCCAGGAGGCCGATGCGATCGCGGTCCACCCGGCCGGGCGCGATCGACTCGCCCGTGGCGTCGAGCACGGCCAGCAGCTCCGCCAGCTCCCGGCTGTAGGTGTTGGCCCGGAAGGCGTCCGGGTCGGTGACCAGCTCGTCCCCCGGCCGCATGCCGGTGCCCGAGAGGTTGCAGCGGACGGCGACGTACCCCCGCTCCGCCAGCAGGGCCGCCAGCGCCGGGAAGAACCCCCACTCCATGAACCCCTTGAAGCCATGGCAGATCACCACCGCCGGCCGCTCTCCAGGCGCGTCCGGCAGGTCGACGAGGCCGTGGAGGAGGGCCGAGGGGCCTTGCAGGGTGAAGGGGACCGTCGCGCTCATGGGCGTCAGTCTACTCTGAGCGTCCTGCCCTTCGAGGCCTCACCCCCTGTCCCCCTCTCCACTTGCGTGGAGAGGGGGAACCTGGCTGAGACGATCTTGCCGAATCGGGAGGATTTCGCTCTCTGGCCCTCCCTCTCCACGCAGTGGAGAGGGACCGAGGGTGAGGCTTCGAAGGGCAGGACGCTCAGAGTAAACTGAAGGCATATGAGCACGATGACCTCAACGATTTCGACCCCGGCGGAGGAATACCGCGCCCTGCGCGAGGGGTGCGGCCTTGCCGACCGCTCCTGGATGGGGCGGCTGGAGATCCGCGGCGCCGACCGCCACCGCTTCCTCAACGCCTACGTCACCTGCGACGTCAAGGGCCTCGCCCCGGGGGAGGGGGCCTACGGCTTCCTCACCAGCCACCAGGGGCGCATCCTCTCCGATCTGGTGGTGACGGCCCTGGAGGACCGCCTCTGGCTGCTGCTCCCGCCGGGCCAGGACGAGGCGGTGGCGAGCCACCTCCGGAAATACATCCTGGCCGACCGGGTGGAGGTGCTGCCGCTGGCGGACATGCTGCCGGTCACCCTCATCGGCCCCCGCGCCTCCGAGGCCCTGGGCGACGCGGAGCCGCCGCCGCCGGGGGACTGGCGCCACGTCCGGTCCCGGGTCCACGGCACGGAGGTGGAGCTCCAGCGCTCGGGCCGCCTCGGGGCCGAGGCCTGCAGCCTATGGGTCTCGGCGTCGGTCGCCGAGCCGCTCATCGAGGAGCTGCTGAGGAATCCGGCGGTGCGGCGGGTGGGCGTCGAGGCGCTGGAGGTGCTGCGCGCCGAGGCCGGAATCCCCCGCTTCGGTCAGGACTTCGGCCCGGAGAATTTCCCCCAGGAGACCGGCGCCGAAGAGGCGGTCAGCTACACCAAGGGGTGCTACCTCGGCCAGGAGGTGGTGGCCCGCATTCATTATCGCGGCGGCGTGCAGAAGACCCTGCGCAGCCTGATTTTCGACGGCCCCGCCCCCGCGCCCGGCACGCCGCTCCTCCACGACGGCCGCGAGGCCGGCGCGGCGACCACGGTGGTGGAATCGCCCGCCCTCGGTCGCGCCCTCGGCCTCGGTATCCTCCACCGCCGCGCCGCGGCGCCGGGCACCCGGCTGGAGGTCCAGGGGGGAGGAGCGGCGGAGGTGCGGGCGGCCTGAAAGCGAAGGGCCGGGGGGGATCCCCTCCGGCCCTTCCATTCATTCCCAACCCCTGGCGGGGGCTCTAGCCAGTATTTAAGAGATCGACCTAGACCGCGAACGAGGAGCCGCAGCCGCAGGTGCCGGCGGCGTTGGGGTTGTTGAACTTGAACCCCGCTCCGGTGTTGCCGAGGACGTAGTCGATGTTGGTGCCCTGCAGATAGCGCGCGCTCACGGCGTCGATGTAGACCTTGAGATCGCCCTGCTCGTAGACCCAGTCGCTCTCCCGGGCCTCGTTCTCGAAGTCGAGGGCGTATTCGAAACCGCTGCAGCCACCGCCCCGCACGGCTACGCGCAGGCCGTGGGCGGGATCGATCCCCTCCTGCTCGCGAGTGATCTTGACCATCTGGACCGCCTTCGGGGTGAGCGTGACGGGCACGTCCTCCTGCGGCGGCGCGGATGGGGCGGTCTGGCTCTGGGCTTGCTCGATATTTTCCATGGAACGCTCCTTGGCTCAGGGCGAATGCCCGGTCCTCTAAAGTAACAGAGATCCGGGGGTTGTCAATTCCGCGTGGCCCGCGCGGGATATCATCCCCCGGTGCTGCGCGCTGTCCTCTTCGACTTCAACGGCGTCCTCGTCGACGACGAGCCGCTCCATCTGGACCTCTTCCAGAAGGTGCTCGGCGAGGAGGAAATCGCGCCGCCTTCGGCCGCCGAGTACTACGAGCGCTATCTCGGGCTGGACGACCGCGCCTGCTTCGCGGCGGCGCTCGCGGCGACGGGAGAGGAGGCGACCGTCCCCCGCCTGATGCGGCTGATCGCGCGCAAGGCGAGCTACTACCAGGAGCGCGTCCGGCGGGAGGGGTACCCGTTCTCCGCCGGGGCGGCCGGGCTGGTGCGCGACGTCGCGGCCCGCGGTTGGATGCTCGGCGTGGTCACCGGCGCCCAGCGCGAGGAGGTCGAGGGCGCCCTGCGCCAGGAGGGGCTGCTCGATCGCTTCAAGGTGCTGATCACCACCGAGGACGTGCGCGAGAGCAAGCCCAACCCCGAGGGGTACGAGCGGGCCCTGGAGGCCTTCAACTCCCTCCCGCCGCTGCCGGAACGGCTGCTCCACCCCCACGAGGTGCTCGCCGTCGAGGACAGCCCGGTGGGCCTCGCCGCCGCCGCCGAGGCGGGCCTGCCGACGCTCGGCCTGGCCCGCGCCTGCTCCCGGGACCGCCTGCGCGGCGCGGACGCCGTGGTCGAGGACCTGCGCGAGCTGACCCCCGAGCGCCTGGAGCGGCTCTACGCCGAGGCCAGCCGCCGGTGAGACTTCAGTTGAGGGGGATGCGCCCAGCGAACCCTTCGTCGTAGGTGTGGAAGTGGGAGATCGAGGGCTCGGGAAAGCGCCAGCAGTAGTAGCCGTCGCCGCTGTCCCAGTCGACCAGCCAGATCCCCTTCACCTCGCAGCCGACGGCGGCCACCTCGCGGGCCCAGGCGCTGACGATCCTCTCCTCGGCCTCCTCCAGGTCCTCGCGGCGGGCGTCGAGCTCCTCGCGGCTGCCGATGCCGTGGGTCAGCGCCTCGATCTGGCGCACCGCGGCCGTGGTGAGGTCGCGCACCAGGGGGAAGGTGGAGAGCGCCTCGTCGTAGGTGAAGATCCGCCGGCCAAGCTGCTTTTTCGGCATCAGGCCCGCAATGATACCATCTCGCTCCAGTGAGCTCTCTGGACGACATCAGCGAGCGCCCGCGCGAAGGGCGCATCGAGGCGATCAGCGGCGGTATGTTCTCGGGCAAGAGCGAGGAGCTGGTCCGGCGGCTGCGCCGCGCCACCATCGCCCGCCAGAGAGTCCAGGTGTTCACGCCGGCGGCGGACACCCGGCATGGGCCCCAGCGGCTGGTCACCCGCGACAAGCGGGAGCTCGAGGCGGTGAGCGTCGCCTGCAGTTGTGAGCTGCGGCAGAAGCTGCAGCCCGGCGTCGAGGTGGTGGGGATCGACGAGGCCCAGTTCTTCGACGACGGGCTGATCGACCTGGTCTGCGAGCTGGCCGACTCCGGGGTGCGGGTGATCGTCGCCGGGCTCGACCTCGACTATCTGCGCCGCCCCTTCGGCCCCATGCCGCGCATCCTCGCCATCGCCGAGTACGTGGACAAGGTCCACGCCGTCTGCATGCGCTGCGGCGCGCCCGCCCACTACAGCCAGCGCATCGCCGGCGGCGGCGAGCAGCTCCAGGTGGGGGACACCGACTCCTACGAGGCCCGCTGCCGGCGCTGCTACGAGCCGTTCGCGCCCTAGGCCCTCATCACCCCGGCCCTCTTCTCCCGGCCCTCCGCCCACCCTTCCAGGGAGAAGAGGGAGTGGTTTGCTCTTTTTTCTTTAAGCCCCCTCTCTCCCCGGAAGGGCGGGTGGAGGGCCGGGAGAGAGGGGGTTGGGGGAGTGAGGGGCCGGCGGGATCGGCACCGGCTGGTTGTTGCGGTCGACGTGGACGTAGACCACCTCGGCCTCGGTGACCTTGACCCGGCCGCTGCCGGTGGAGCGCTCGGCCTCCACCGTCACTTTGATGGTCACCGAGGTCCGGCCGACGCGCAGGGTCTCGGTGAAGAAGCTCACCAGATCGCCCACGAAGACCGGGGAATGGAAGACCACCTCGCGCATGGCGACCGTCACCAGCCGGCCGGGGAGAGGGACGTGGTGATGGGCCTCCACCGCGCCCGCCTGGTCGATATAGGAGAGGATGATGCCGCCGAAGATGGTGCCCAGGGCGTTGGTGTCCTTGGGCATCAGCACCACCCGGATGGCCGGCTGGCGCGGCCCTGTGGTACGGCCTGACGGTTCGTTCATGCGCTCGCGGTCCTTTCTGTCCACCCCCGCCGGGGCGCTGGAGGGGGCCATGGTATCCTAGGTGCCTTCGAGGCTCGCGACCGGCTCAGGAATGAACCCCGTCAACGTCCCATCGAGCCCCACGGAAGCGCCGGCCGACGCTGCGCTGTTGCGCCAGGTGTTGGACCGCCGGCCGGAGGCGCTCTCGACCCTCTACGACCGCTACGCGGCGGCGCTCCTCGCCGTGGCCAGGCGGATCCTGGGGACCCCGGACGACGCCGAGGAGGTTCTCCAGGAGGTCTTTCTCCACGTCTGGAACCACGCCGGGCGCTACGACGCGGCGCGCTCGTCGGTCTCCACCTGGCTGATCCTGATCACCCGCAGCCGGGCGATCGACCGTCTCCGCACCCGCAAGGTCGTCGAGCGGACCCATGAGACGTCGGCGCAGGGAAATCCGGTCGAGCATGCATCCCCCGAGGGGTTGGAAAACGTATTCCTTCAGGAGAGACGGGAACGGGTGCGGGGGGAGATGGCGAAGCTTCCCGAAGAGCAGCGGCAGGTCCTCGAAATGGCGTTCTACGAAGGATTGAGCCAGAGCGAGATCGCGGCCAAGGCCGGTCTCCCCCTGGGCACCGTCAAGACGAGAACCCTGCTGGCGATGAAGAAACTGCGGAGCGCGCTGCGCGACGAGATCCGAGAGCTCCTGTGAACGGCGAAGCGCCAACCGAAGACCTCACCCTCCTGGCGGCCCTCGAAACGCTGGAGAGGGGGATCGACGCCCCCCGGAGCGCGGCGCGCCTGGACGAGGCGTCGGAGACGCTCTCGCGCCTCTACACCGAGGTGCTGGGGCTGATCCCCTACGAGCTCGCTCCGGTGCCCCCCCCGGCCGGCGCCAAGGCCCGCCTGATGGCGGCCGTTCGCGGCGAGGAGACCCTCCCGGCGGCCGCCGAGCCGGCCCAGCCGGCAATACCGCGGAAGCCGCCGCCGGTCCCCGCGCCGGAGCCGCGGCCCGCCGCTTCCCGGCCCGCCCCCCCGTCCACCGCCGTCCGCCCCTCCCGCGCCGGCCGCTGGCCGCTGGCGCTCGCCGCGACGCTCGCCCTGGCGCTGCTCGGCCTCTCCGCCTGGCTCTACTCCCAGGTCGGCGCCCAGCACGCCGCCATCGCCGGTCTCCGGCGCCAGCTCTCCCTGGAGCGCGCCCGCTCGGAAGGGGTGGCCGCCCGGGCGCGCCAGCTCGAGAACGAAGGCTTCGACATGCGCCAGAGCCTCAACCTGGTGTCCTCGCGGGCCGTGCTGATCAGCCCGTTGCGCCCCGTGGCGCCGCCGGGCCAGCCGCCGCGCCAGCCGGACGCGCACGGCATGCTCTTCGTGGCCGCCGATCACCAGCACTGGTACATGTCTCTCCAGGGGCTTCAGCCCGCTCCCGCGGGCCAGGTCTACAAGCTATGGTTCATGGCCGACCGGCCGGTGGGCTCCGGCTCCTTCACCGCCCGGACGGGCGAGCCCATCGACCTCAGCTCCCAGCAGATGCCCGCCGGCACCAGGGGGGCCATGATCACCCTGGAGAGCGATCCCAACGCGCCGGCCCCCACCGGCCCGGCGGTCCTCCAGGCGGCGCAGCCCGCCGCGATCAGCTAGCCGAAAAGCCATGGAAATCCGCCGCCTCCCCCACCCCCTCCTCCTCACCGGCCTGGCCCTGCTCGGCGCGGGTGTGGCCGCCTGGGCGATCGTCTCGGGGCCCCGCTCGGCGCCGCCCCCTGCGGAGGACACCGGCCCGATCCGCGTGGGGTCGCGGGAGATCGAAGTCCCCGCCACCGTATCGCGCACGGCGTTCGAGCGCGAGCTGCTGGGCATGGGGATGCCCGGCTATCACCTGATCGTCTGGAAGGACGGCGGCGCCGCGGGGGCCGCCCTGTTCCGCACCGAGGTCAGCGACACCCAGGTGCTCGACGCCGTGGAGCGGCTCGGCGCCAGGCCCGGCGACGCGCTCCAAATGGCGACCTGGGAGGAGCGCAAGGACCCGTCGTCGAAGGCGCCCGACCAGGTCATCGCGGGGCCGCCGGTCGAGGTGCTGGTGCGGGTGCCGGGACGGCCGGCGCCGGTGCCGCTCGACCAGATCCTGGAGGATCCCGGCCGCCGCGGCTTCGACATGCGCTTCGGCGGCCACCGGGCGAACATCCCGCGGTGGAAGTCGGGCTGCATCGTCTGCCTCTACTCCTGCCCCGGCAGCAAGGTGGGCAACGCCCGCTACACCGTGCGCGACTGGGTGAAGGGGACCACCCGCTTCCGGGTGCGGAAGGACGCCCCCCTGCCCGCGGACGGCGGGCGGGTGGGGATCGTGCTCAGGCTGCGGTAGCCCCTGGAAGTCCCCCCCGCCGAAACATGTTATAGAGTCCCTGCGGCCGGGTGGGCCCACCCGGGTTCCCGTGTTTGCGGTCAACGATTTACCGCCCCTTCAAGGGCTTGAGGAGCTCGCGCACCGAGATGGCCACTGCACCTCTCTCCCGCCGGTGGTCCCCGGCTGATTCCCTGGACCTCTACAACATCCGGGGTTGGGGAAACAACTTCTTCTCCATCAACGGCGGCGGCTGCATGCTCGTCCACCCCGGCGGGCCGGGATCGCCGGCCATCGACCTCAAGGAGCTGGTGGACGAGGTGCGCGAGCGGGGGATCAGCCCGCCGCTGCTCATCCGCTTCTCGGAGATCATCAAGGCGCGCGTGGTCCAGCTCAACGAGGCATTCGCCGGCGCCATCGCCGAGTACGGCTACCAGGGGGAGTACCGGGGGGTCTATCCCATCAAGGTGAACCAGGACCGCTATCTGGTCGAGCGGCTGGTGGAGTACGGCCGCCCCTACCACTTCGGCCTGGAGGCGGGCTCCAAGCCCGAGCTGCTCGCCGTGATGGCCATGCTGGAGGACGAGGAGGCGCTCATCATCTGCAACGGCTACAAGGACGAGGAGTACATCGAGACCGCCCTCCTCGCCTCGAAGCTCGGCCGCCACGTCATCCTGGTGGTGGAGAAGCCGTCGGAGCTGCCGCTCATCCACCGGATGTCCGAGAAGATCGGCGTGCGCCCGCGCATCGGCATCCGCTCGCGGCTGTCCGCCAAGGGGGCCGGCCACTGGGAAGCGTCCGGCGGCGATCGTTCGAAGTTCGGCCTCACCGGGCGCGACCTGCTGGGCGCCGTGGCCTTCCTGCGCGAGCACGATCTGCTCGACACCTTCGAGCTGCTCCACTTCCATCTCGGCAGCCAGATCTCCTCGATCCGCTCGGTCAAGGACGCCCTGCGCGAGGCGGCCCAGGTCTACGTCAACCTGGTGGAGATGGGGGCGCCGCTCCGCTATCTCGACGTGGGCGGCGGCCTGGGCGTCGACTACGACGGCTCGCAGACGAACTTCACCTCGTCGCTCAACTACACGCTCCAGGAGTACGCCAACGACATCGTCTTCGGCCTCATGGAGGTCTGCGACGCCCGCAACGTGCCGCATCCGACGATCGTCTCCGAGTCCGGCCGCGCCACCGTGGCCCATCACGCGGTGCTGATCATCGACGTGCTCGGAGTCTCCGAATTCGAGGTCGGCAAGCTGCCGCGCAAGCCGCCGGCGGGGGCCGAGCTGTCGCTGCGCAACCTTTTCGAGACCTACCGCGAGGTGTCGCGCAAGAACCTGCTGGAGGCTTA
>QHVW01000304.1 GCA_003223675.1 Acidobacteriota bacterium | reverse complement strand
GAGCAGCGCGCCGATGTCCTTCACCGAATCCTCGCGCAGCCGGCCGTTGTCGAGCTTGAGATAGGACTTGCCGTAGCCGGTGGAGCCGCGGACGTTGGGATAGAGGATCGCCACCCCGAGCTCGTCCGGCAGATAGTCCATGCTCCCCAGGAACAGCGGCCGGGCCTGACCCTCCGGCCCGCCGTGGATGCTGATGTAGACCGGCCGCCGCCCCTTGAAGCGGCTCGCGTCCGGCCGGTAGACGAAGGCCGGGATCATCCGCCGGGGACCGTTCTTCGACACCGTATCGAAGGTGGGGTAATGGACCAGCTCCGGCAGCGGGAAGACCTCCGGATTGAGGCCGCCGGCCTCGCTCGCCGTCCAGCGCTCGAGCCGCCGCGCGTCCGCGTCGTAGCTGTAGACGTCCGAGGGGGAGCGGGCGGAGCTGAGATCGAACGCCACCTCGTGCGAGCCGTGGCGGAAGAGCAGGTTGTTCCCCGCGACGCCGGCCGGCAGCTCGGGCGAGGGCAGGAGAGCGCCCGTCGTGGCGTCCAGGAGGTGGAGCCGGCTGACGCCGTCCTCGTTGGTGAAGAAGGCGAGCTGGCGGCCGTCGTCCGAGAGATCGAATTGCTCCACGTCCCAGGGGACGTCCCCCGAGAGCACGGTCGCGGCGCCGGTCGCGAGGTCGAGGCGCACGAGCCGCAGAAACTCGCTGTCGCGATCGGACGCGGTGTAGACCGACCGGCCGTCCTGCGACCACCGGCCACCCTGATAGGAGACGGTGGGGTCCTCCTTATGCTTGTTGCGTGGGGTGATCGTATGGATCTCGCCGCCCGCGGCGTCGACGGTATTTTCCACATACACCCAATGGAGGTAGGTCTCGTTGGCCGAGATGTATTCGTCGAGGAGGATGCGGCGGTTGTCCGCGCTCCAGTGGAGCGGCGACCAGGAGCCCTGGACCTCGGCGATCCGCCGTTCGCTCCCGGGCGTCGAAGGATCGGCCACGTAGACGTCCATGTCGCGGCCGTTGCGGGCGTTGCTGGCATAGGCGAGGAGCTTGCCGTCGCGCGACCAGACGGGGGAGGTGTAGCGGTGCGTGCCGTCGGTGAAGCGCCGCGCGCGGCCGGTCTTGCGGTCGAGCAGGAAAAACTGGAAGTTCTCCGCGCCCCCCTCGTTGAGCGAGTAGACGATCTGCTCGGGATGGCCCGGCCGGTACAGGCCTTCGCTCACCGGATCGCGATAGAAGCAGCCGCCGCTCCGCCGGGTGCCAGTCCGAGAGCAGCCCGGCACGGAGGTTCTCGTACGGCAGGAGATCCTCGACGTTCCGCATGGGGATGGGCGGCACCCCCTGGGCGGAGATGCTCTCCGGCACCGGCAGCGTCTGTGGAGCCGTCTCCGCCGCGCGCGCGGCCGGGACGGCGAAGAGGAGAGTGGCGAGAAGGGACAGAACCTTGCGGCGCATCTTGACCTCCACAATAGGGATCTCCACAATAGGATCTCCCTAGTAGACATTCCCATCGAAACGGTTACACTGCGCGAGGGGGAAAACACCGACGCCATGGCCAACTTCTTCTGCTGCGACCGCTGCCCCTCGTACTGCTGCTCCTACCCGCGGATCCCAGTGCAGGAGTCCGACGTGCGCCGCCTGGCGCGCCACCTTGGGCTGCCTCCCGAGATCGTCGCACGGAAGTTTACCAAGAAGGGGGACGAGCCGGGCGAGGTCGTCCTCCGCCATCAGCCGGACGAGGTCTACGGCACCATCTGCAAATTCATCGACCTCGAGACCCGCCGCTGCACCGTCTACGAGGCGCGGCCGGACATCTGCCGCACCTACCCCGGCAACAGCCGCTGCGGCTACTACGACTTCCTGAGCTTCGAGCGCCGGGCCCAGGAAGACCCCGAGTTCATCCCGTCGACGTTCAACAAGCCGAAGGAGTAGGGCGCCCTACTGGCACCCCACGAACGCGCTGGTGTCCTGCACCGGCTGGAACGGCGTCCCCTGGGGATTCGTATAGGTTTTCGAGATTCCCGTGCGGGTGTCGCGCACGGTGATCACGGTCTGCACGTTGGTCAGGCCGCCGGCGAAGACCCAGTAGCGCTGATTGACCCCGCAGCCGTCGAGCACCTTGACGATCGTCTCCACGTTGGCGGGATTGAAGAACCAGAAATATCCGGTGTCGGCGGTCAGCGGCACGGCCTGGCCCGCGCCGGAGCCGCTGCCGGGCGCCGTCCAGGTGGCCTTCACCTCGAAACGGCCGTTGTTGAGGCAGAGCGTGGTGGCGTCCGGCACGCAGGCTTCAGCGAATTTGAGCTCCCACATGCCGCGGCCGTAGGTGGCGGCGGCGATGCGGCCGGAGGCGGGATCGAGACAGAGATCGAACACGATCTCTCCCGGCAGGGCGCCGCTCTCGTCCTGCCAGGTCTCGCCGTCGTCGCCCGACGTGGCCACCCCCGCGTCCGTGGCCACCAGCAGGCGGCCGGCCGCGCGCGGGTCCGCGAGCACGGCGTCGAGCGCCACGTTGGGGAGATCGCGGCTGATGTCGTCCCAGGTGGCGCCGGCATCGCGGGTGCGGAAGAGGCGCGGGCCGCTGGTGCCGCCCAGCACCGCGTAGGCCGTGCCCTTCACCGGACCGGCGGCGATGCGGGTGCCGGGCTTTGAGCCGCCGGGGGGCGAATGTTCCTGCCAGGTGGCTCCCGCGTCCTCCGACACGAAAACCTTTCCATCCGACCAGAGGGTCCAGATCTCGCGGTCGTCGGCGGGGGAGTAGGCCTGGTCCACGATGGTCAGCGCGGCATCGATCGGACGGATCACGATCGGCTGCCAGGTCCGGCCGCCGTCGTTCGATACCTCCAGGCGATGGGCGCCGAGCGCGACCTGATTGGGATGCAGCGGGCTGCGCGCCAGGCGGGGCGCCCAGTCCGCGAATTCGTCTCCGGGGAGGCCGTGGTTGCGGGTGGCGGTCCAGGTGCGCCCCTCGTCGCTGCTGAAGCCGAGATCGAACGCGTAGGCGGTCACCGCCGCGATCTCCTGCGGATTGGCGGGATTGATCGTCACGCCTCCCACGTCCCCGACGTTGGGCGGAAAGCTGAATTCCCAGACGCCGCCGGGCGCGCCGCGATAGACGTTCATCCAGTTGTCCTGCGTGCCGCCGAAGAGAGAGGTGGGATTGGCGAGCCCGATCGCGCACGAATAGAACTGGACCGTGGGGAACCCCTGATCCACCCGCTCGAAGGTGGCGCCGCCGTCCGTGGAGACCGCGACCCCGCCGTCCGTCGCCAGGGCCATGCGCTCCGGGGCTTTCGGATGGAAGGCGAGGCCGTGGGTGTCGATGTGCCAGCCGCCGCCCGGCTGCGTCCAATCGAGCCCGCCATCATGAGAGATCAGGACCGCAAAGCCGTTCGCCTGCACGAGGAGCTGCTCGTCCACCGGCGCGTAGAGATGGGCGCCGTAGGAGGTCATGCCGCCGTAGCCGTTCTGGCGGTCGGTCGCCCAGCTGGCCCACGTCTTGCCGTTGTCGGTCGAGCGGAAGAGGCCCGAGCGCTGCGTGCCGGAGGCGCCGGAGGTCAACGCGAGGGCGAAGTACATCACCGTCGAAGGGGCCGGCGGGAAGGCGATGGCGCCGCGCCCCCAGGTGATGGGGTCCGGCAGGCCCGTCCCCAACGGGCGCCAGGTGAGCCCCGCGTCCAGCGACTCGAAGAGGCCGCTGTCCGCGTGGCTCACGGAGGTCGTGGCCTTCACGGCCACGAGCCGGGCGGGATTCTTGGGGTCCTGGGCGAAATCGGTGATCTCGCCGGACAGCACCTTGGCGAAGTGACCGCCGGCGTCCGCCGAGCGGTAGAGGCCGGTCTTCGCCGCCGTGAGCACGAGCTTCGAGTCGGCTGTCGAGACGAGGGTGCGGAAGAAGGCGGATTCGGCGATCGGGAGCGTCTGGAAGGTCAGGCCGCCGTCCGTGGTCTTGAGCAGCCCTCCGAACCCGCCGAAGCTGTGGAGGTTGGTGTTGGGATCGCCGGTCCCCATGTAGAGGACCTGGGGATTCCTGGGATCGATCGCGAGCGCGCCGATCCAGAGGCTCGGCAGGTGATCGCCCCCCATCTGCCGCCAGCTCTGTCCGAAGTCCCCCGACCGGTACAGGCCGCCGCCGGCGCTGCCGGCCCAGAGCACGTCGGGATCGTTGGGATCGAAGGCGACCGAGAGCACGCGGCCGGCGATGTTGCGCGGCCCGATCTCCTGCCAGATCCGCCCGTCGAAGGGCGAGGCGCCCGCGGCTTTACCCGCGCCGTGCCGGAGGGACCACTCCCGCCAGCGCTCCTGGGCGCGGCCGAAGGCGTCCACCGGCACCGTGCCGTCCGCCTCCTGCCGCCGTTTCAGAAACCACTCCTCCCGCGCCAGCCGCACCCGGCCGTCCGCTTCGGCGATCCGCTGATCGGGGACCGGCCGCGGGCGGACCGGCGCATGAAGCCCGGCGCAGGCCGTGGTGGCGAGGAGGACGGGGATGGCCCAGAGGCGATTCATGATTGGAGCTCTGCCGAAGAAGGAATCCTACCAGACCCCTTCAAGACAGATTCCAGACACCTCTCAGGATCCTCACAGGCTCCCAGCCCCCCGGAAACGCCAGATTCGGGGTGCACGGCGGCAGTCCCGCCGCCGCGCGGAAAGGGAGCTGATGCCATGTCGAAAATGCGTTTTTTGGGTCGATTCCTCTGGCTGGCCGCGCTGCTGATCGCGGTGCCGGCGGCGCGCGCGCAGGAAATGCCGCAGACCTTGGACCAGGAGTACGCTCAGATGGCCGTGAAGGTGCCCGGCTTCGGCGGGCTGTACCTCGACGAGCAGGGCACGACGCACGTCTATCTCCAGGACCTCTCGCGGGCCGGCGATCTGCAAGGCCTGGCCGACCGCGTGGTGTTCCATCAGGGGGACTACAACTTCGGCGACCTCTTCGCCTGGAAGGACCTGGTCCGGCCGCAGCTCGCGCAGCCGGGCGCCGTGTACCTCGACATCGACGAGCAGCGCAACCGCCTCGTCTTCGGGG
>QHVW01000197.1 GCA_003223675.1 Acidobacteriota bacterium | reverse complement strand
GACGAACAGACCGAAGGGGGGCGAGCCGGTGACCGCGAACAGCCCCAGGAGGAACAGGGTGCCGGAGAGCGGCAGCCGCCGCAGCGCCCCATGCACCTCGTCGGTCGTCTTGCCGCCGAAGGCGCGGTGGATGTTGCCGACGGAAAGGAACATGACCCCCTTGCCGAAGGCGTTGTTGACCAGGTGGAGGAGGGCCGCGAAGGTGGCGCCGGCGCCGAGGCCGCCGGCCACCGCCAGGATCCCCATGTGCTCGACGCTGGAGTACGCGAGCATCCGCTTGAGGTCGCGCTGGCCGAGCATCAGCGCGCCGGAGACTCCCATCGAGACGAGCCCCATGGCGATCAGCAGGCGATTGGCATAGACCCCTTCGCCCGCCGCGGCGGTGATCTGGGTCAGGCGCAGGAGAGCGAAGTAGGCGCAGCTCGTCAGGCCGCCCGCCAGGAGGCTCCCCACCACCCCCGGCGCCTCGCCGTAGGCATCGGGCTTCCAGGTGTGCATGGGCACCAGGCCGAGCTTCGTACCGTAGCCGACCAGCAGCAGCGTGAAGCCAGTCCGCAGCCATGGTTTCGACAGCGCCCCCGCTCCGGACAGCAGGCCGCTGAACAGCAGCGATGCCTCGCCGCCGCCGAGCAGCGCCGCGTAGGCGACGAAGAAGGAGCCGAGGAGGGCCAGCGCGATCCCCACCGAGGAGATGATGAGGTACTTCCAGGTCGCCTCGATCGAGCGCGCGGTGCGATTGAAATAGATCAGCGGCGCCGTGGCCAGCGTGGTCGCCTCGATGCCGACCCAGAGCAGCCCGAGGTGCTGCGCATAGGCAACCAGGCTCATGGTGCCGAGGGCCGCCAGCATGCAGGCGCAGAAGCGGCGATTGGCGCGTTCGACGCGGTAGCGGAGGTACCCCACCGAGTAGACGGCGCAGGCGAGGACCAGGAGGCTGATGACGCCGAGCAGCAGCCGGCCGGGCGCGTCGAGGCGCAGCCAGCTCCCCGCGGGCTCCGTGGTCACGCCGGCGAGGATGGCCACCGTCACCCCGAAGTGCGCCGCCGCCGTCGCCGCCAGCAGACGTGGACGCCAGCGCTTCGATGGCGTGTAGAACACCACGACGGCCATGAGGAGGGGTAGTGCCACGGGGATCGGCGGCATCGGCTATTCCTTGAGCAACGACAGGCGGCGAGTGTCGAGCGACGAGAACTCGCGATTGATGTGATGGATGATGATGCTGAGCACGAAGATGCCGACGAAGAGGTCGAGCAGGACCCCGACCTCCACCAGAAACGGCATCGCCTCGACGAGCAGGAGGCCGAAGATGAAGATGCCGTTCTCCAGCACCAGATAGCCGAGCACCTGGCTGATCGCCTTGCGGCGGGCGGTGATCAGGATGAACCCGCAGGCGACGGTGGCGAGCGAGGCGGGAATCAGCAGCGGCGCCAGCCGCGTCTCGGCGAGCGGCAGGCGGTTGCCGGCGGCGACGGCGAGCACGGTGGCGAGCGCTCCGAGAAGGAGGGACGGCAGCAACCCGAGCGACGGCTCGACCTCGCGCTTGATCGCCATCTGGCGCAGGGCGCGGAAGAGGATGATGGGGATGAGCCACCCCTTGAGGACGATGCTGGCCAGAGCCAGGGCCACGACCGTGGCGTTGAGCCTCCCCTGCGCGGCGACCGCCAGGGCTCCCAGCAGGACGCCCTGAGACGCCACCGCCCGCACCACGGTGCTGATGCGGCTGGTGCCGAGAGCCACGAGATTGACCAGCAGGAGGGCGGCGACGAGGGAGCTGAGGAGGGAGAGCATGGCGGTCGTCAGCTCCAATCAGCGGCTCAGAAGAAGGAACGCGAAGCCGCAGCTGAGGACGGCGGCGATCAGCAGGGTGGGTACGTGGAGGAGCCGCAGGCGGGCCATCGTCGATTCGACCACGCCGATGCCCACCGCGACGGCGAGCAGCCCGAGGACGAAGAGGGCGAGCCCGGGCCAGCCGGTCACCCGCGCCGTCGGGGCCATCACGTGCAGCAGCAGGGCGTCGAGGACGAACAGCTTGACGGCGGCGCCGTACTCCACCAGCCCGAGGAGCGGGCCGCTGTGGTCGAGGACCATCACCTCGTGGATCATCGTCAGCTCGAGGTGGGTGGTCGGATCGTCCACCGGCATGCGGCTGCACTCGGCGAGCAGGACGATGAAGACCCCGGCCGCCGTCAGGACGAGGGGAGCCGTCCGCTGGAGCCAGGCCCCCTCGGTCGCCCGCAGCATGCCGGCGAGGCTGAGGGAGCCGGAGAGCCGGGCGAGGGCGAGGAAGGCGAAGAAGAGCGCGGGCTCGGTCAGCCAGGCGAAGCCCACCTCGCGCGCCGCCCCCATACCTTCGAAAGGCGAGCCGGTGTCGAGAGCGGCGGCCGCGGTGAAGAAGCGGCCGAGCGCGAAGAGATAGGCGAAGAGGACGAAGTCGCCGGCGAAGGCGACCGGCGGCGCGAACGAGCCGAGCGGCACCAGCAGCCCGGCCATCACCGCCGTCACCACGGCGAGGACGGGGGCGAGCACGAACACCCAGGTCGTCGTGGCGCTCAGCGCCACACCCTTGCGCAGGAGCTTCACGAGGTCGAAGTAGGGCTGCCAGACGCCGGGTCCCCGGCGCCCGGCGAAGAGCGCCTTGGTCCTGGTGACGACCCCCCCGAGCAGCGGCGGCAGCAGCGCCAGCACGGCGGCGTGCGCGATCACGGCCCACATAGCGTGCTCACCACCCAGTCGAGGCGCAGGTTGAACAGCAGCAGGAGCGCGATCAGCAGGGAAAGAGCCAAGCTCGGCGCCCTCATCGGCCGGCGCTCTCCCCGGCCATCGCCCAGATGAGCAGGGGAACGAGGACGGCCAGAATGTAGAGGATGTAGCGCTGCAACTGCCCCTGGGGCAAGGCGCGCATCCGCGCGGAGACCTGGGTCGCTCCCCGTGAGGCGGGCAGAAGGAGGCTGTCGAGGACGAGGTCCTCGGCGTGAGAGTCGAAATGGGACGGCGCGGGGAAGAGCTGCTCGATGCGCGGGGCGTGGACCTTGGGGCGCAGCACCCAGGCGAAGTGAGAGGTGATCAACTGGGCGAAGGACGAGGCGGTATATTGCAGCCGCGGCGAGGCGGCGGCGTAGCCGCAGTCCCAGGTAGGGAGCGCCGGCGCGCGGCGCCGGCCGCGGCGGCAGGCCGGCAGCACCGCCGCTGTGGCGAGCGCCGCGGCGGCGAGCAGGGCGGCGGCGGTGGTGGAGATCCAGCTCAAGGGAGCGAGCCCCGCCAGAGACAGGCCCCCCGGCGGTTGCCCCGCCCACGCCGCCGCGGCGCGCTCGAGCGCTGGCGCGGCGAGGCCGGGGGCGACACCGAGGACGGCGCACACCACCGCCAGGACGGCCATCGGCGCCAGCATCAGCGGCGGCGACTCATGCGCGTCGCGGGCGGCCGACGAGCGCGCGGTGCCGAGGAACGTGATGCCGAAGACTTTGACAAAACAGGCCACCGCCAGGGCGCCGGTGGCCGCCAGCACGGGGGCGGGCAGAGCGGCCCAGGCCGATCCCGGGGTGACAGCGGCGCGTACCAGACCGAGATAGACGAAGAGCTCGCTGACGAAGCCGTTGAGGGGCGGCAGACCGCAGATGGCGATCGAGCCCAGCAGGAACAGCCCGGCGGTGGCCGGCATTCGCCGGGCGAGGCCGCCGGTCCGCTCCAGGTCCCGGGTTCCCGTCGCATGCGCCACGGAGCCGGCGCCGAAGAACAGCAGCGATTTGAACAGGGCATGGTTCCACACGTGCAGCAGGCAGCCGGCGAGCCCCAGCATCACCCAGTCGGGCCGTCCCGCCGAGCGCCCGACCAGCGCCAGCCCCAGCCCCAGGAGGATGATGCCGATGTTCTCGATACTGTGATAGGCGAGGAGCCGCTTGAGGTCGTGCTGGCCGAGGGCGAAGACGACGCCGAAGAACGCCGACAGCGACCCCATCGCCAGCAGGGTGATCCCCCACGCCAGCGGCGGCGAGGCCAGCAGACCGCACATCCTCACCAGACCATAGATGCCCATCTTGATGACGACCCCGGACATCAGCGCCGAGACGTGGCTGGGAGCCGAGGCGTGTGCGGCGGGCAGCCAGGAGTGCAGCGGCATCGCACCCGCCTTGATCCCGAAGGCGACGAGCGCGAGCACGAAGATCGCCGTCCGCAGGGACTGGGGGGCCGCGGCGGGAATCACGCCGAGGGCGAAATCGCCGCTGAGTTGCCGCTCCAGCAGGAACAGCGCGAACAGACAGAGGATGGTCACATGGCTGTACAGCAGATAGAGCCAACCCGCCCGGCCGACGGCCGGATCCTCGTCGTCGGTGGTGACGAGAAGGAAATTGGTCAGCGCCATGACCTCCCAGGCGACGAGAAAGGCCATCCCGTCCCGGGCCAGAGTGATGAACGTCAGGCTCGCGAGGAGCAGGCCGTAGCAGAGGCGCAGCCGCCGGCCGTTTCGCGGGTGGCTGCGCGGCCGCCAATAGGACGCGCCGTAGAGCGCGCCGAGCCCGCCGACCAGGAAGACCGGCAGGGAGAAGAACCCGCTCAAGGCGTCGGCCCCGAGCCCGGCGCGGAATCCCGGCATCGGAGAGGGGAAGCCGATCACCGCGCCGCCGTGGCCGCCGACGGCCAGGGACCCGCCCGCCAGTCCCAGCAGAGAGCCGGCGACCACCAACGCCGTGGCGATCCGCGAGCCCCATATCGACCGCCAACTCAGCAGGAGACCTGGAACACCGCTGATCGCCAGCAGGCAGCCTGCGCCCACCAGCAGCAGCAGGGCAGCGGACTGCCACGGCTCACCGCTTGAAATACTCATCGGCCCGCTGTTGCGACAAGACCCAGGGCCCCTTCGCATCGTTCCGCCGCGGCAAGGAGATCGTCGCGCGCGGCCTGCTGCATGACCGCGTCCTTGAAAGATCGATCGCGCAAGGCATAGCTCAGTCTCGACAGCAGGTGCAGATGAGCTCTCACCGTGGGACTGATGAGGGTGAACAAGACGTTCACAGGCCTGCCGTCGAGAGCCCCGAAGTCGACCGCCCGCTCCAGGAAGCAGACCGTAACCATTGGGCGCTCCAGGTGCAGGATCACCGGATTGCGGACATGGGGAATCGCGATTCCCTCACCGATGGCCGTCGACCCCAGGGCCTCGCGGGCCAGGAGCACCTCGAAGAGGAATTCGCGGTCGACCTCGGCCGGCAAGCGCATCGTCTCGACCACATTGTGCAGTACCGATGTCTTGTCGGAGCCGCCGATTCGATAGTAGATCCCTCCCGCCCGTAACGCCTCCGTCAGGTGCGGCAGGGAGGCGGTCTCAAATTCCTCTTCGCGGAAGATCTCGGGCGAAAGGGAGATCCGTCGTGAAGTGGCCCACTCAAGAAGCTCGGCGCGGTTGAAGCGGTATTGCTCGTTCAACCGGTACGCCGGGATCGACCCCTGCTTGATCCACCGGTAGATCGTCTTCTCGGAGACGTTGAGCAACCGCGCAGCATCCTTGACCAACAGCTTCATCGCGTCCCGATCTCCATTGCTTGGACAACTTTGGACATTCTAGTCAGCACTTCTCCTAATGTCAATTGCGAGCTGCCAGATTGATGGGTGAGCTTGTAGCTCCGGTTCACTTGACTGGTATAAATGGCTGTGTCACGACAGGCACAAATGTCTAGCCAGAGGCGAGGATGTCACCATCTTTCCTGATGGTTTGCTCACCGACGATGCGATGACAAAGCCCCAGACATCCGTGCTCAAGGAAGCTCCTCTCTCACAGTCGCCCAAGGAGGGTTGCGGAGGGGACGGGAGAAGAGGGCTGGGGTGAGGAGGCCTACCCCTTCGCCAGCATCCGTTTCAGCTCCTCGATGTCCGCCGGCTTGGTGAGGTGGGCGTCGAAGCCGGCTTCGAGGGCGCGCCTCCGGTCCTCCTCCTGGCCGTAGCCGGTGAGGGCGATGAGGAAGGCGGATGTGAGCTCCGGATCGGCGCGGAAGGCGCGGGCCACGCCGTGGCCGTCGAGGCCGCCCGGGAGGCCGATGTCGCAGAGGACGACGTCGGGATGGAAGCTGCGCGCCTTTTCGATCCCCGCGGGGCCGTCGAAGGCCACCTCCGCCTCGTGCCCGGAGAGCTGCAGCAGCATCGCGAGGCTCTCGGCGGCGTCGACGTTGTCCTCGATCACCAGACAGCGGCGGGACCGTTCCGGCACCGCGGCGGCAGGGTCTTCGGCCATGGCTCTCTCCTCCGTTCCGGCCGCCAGCGGCAGCCGCATCAAGATCTCCGTCCCCCGGCCCGGCCCGGGGCTCTCGGCCTCCACCGAACCGCCGTGCAGCTCGATCAGGGCCTTGACCAGGGCGAGGCCGAGCCCGAGCCCGCCCCGGCCGCGGTCCGGGCCGCGCTCGGCCTGGCTGAACGGCTCGAAGGCGCGGTCGATCAGCTCCGGCTCCATGCCGATGCCGGTGTCGCGCACGGCCACGGCCGCGGTGCCGCCCGCCGGCTCCCGCCGCACGGCCACCGTGATCCGCCCCCCCGGCTCGGTGAACTTGCCGGCGTTGTTCAGCACGTTGCTCACCGCCTGGGAGATCCGCGTGGAATCGCCGTCGACCCAGAGCGGCCCGCCGGGCAGGTCGAGCTCGATCGCGAGGCCGGCCGCTTCCAGGTCCTGCCGCTGGTCCTCGACGGTGGCGCGCACCGTCTCGGCGAGGTCGAGCCGCTCGCGCCGGAGCAGGATCTTCCCCCGCGAGACGCGGGCGATGTCCAGCAGGTCGTCCACCAGCCGGGTGAGATGGAGCACCTGCCGGTCGATGGTGAGCAGGGACCTCTCGGACTGATCCCCGGTCAGCCCGGGAGAGCGCAGGATGTGCAGGCAGTTGCGGATGGGGGAGAGCGGATTGCGCAGCTCGTGGCCGAGCATGGCGAGGAACTCGTCCTTGCGGCGGTCGCTCTCGCGGAGCTGGTCGGTCTGGCGCCGCAGCGCCTCCTCCGCCCGCTTGCGCGCGGAGATGTCGCGGTCGATCCCCGACGCTCCGACCACCCGGCCGCCGGCGTCGCGGACCGGCGAGAAGGTCAGCGAGATGTCGATCCGCTGGCCGTCCTTGTGCACGCGGACCGTCTCGAACGGCTCGACCTTGACCCCCTGCCGGAGCTGCTCGAACACCGCCGCCATCAACGGCCGCTGGTCCGGGGGGACGATCAGGTCCAGCGAGCGGCCGACCGCCTCGCGGGCCGAGTAGCCGTAGATCCGCTCCGCCCCGGCGTTCCAGCTCGTGATGATCCCGTCGAGCGTCTTGCCGATGATGCCGTCCTGCGACGAGTCGACGATGGCGGCCAGCCGCTCGCGCTCCTCCTCCGTCCGCTTGAGCCGCGTGATGTCGAGATAGGTGAGGACGACGCCGTCGATCACGTCCTCCACCGTCCGATAGGGGAGGATCCGCTGCAGGTACCAGGCGTCCCCGTCCTCGCTCCGCACCTGCCGCTCGCGCGAGGAGAGCGTGCGCAGCACCTCGCGGATGTCCTTCACCAGGTCGCCGCCCGGGAAGCGGGGGACGACGTCGGCGATCGGCCGGCCGAGGTCGCCGTCGATCAGCCGGAAGACCTCGACGGCGGCGGGGGTGAACTTCTTGATCCGCAGCTCGCGGTCGACGAAGACGGTGGCGATGCGGGTGCTCTGGAAGAGGTTCTGGAGGTCGCCGTTGGCGCGGTCCAGCTCCTCCAGTTTTTTCTTCAGCTCGGCGTTGACCGTCTCCAGCTCCTCGTTGACCGACTGCAGCTCCTCCTTGGAGGTCTGGAGCTCCTCGTTGGCCGACTGCAGCTCCTCGTTCATCGACAGGAGCTCCTCGTTCGAGGTCTGGAGCTCCTCGTTGGCCGACTGCAGCTCCTCGTTCATCGACAGGAGCTCCTCGTTCGAGGAGACCAGCTCCTCGTTGGAGCTCTCCAGCTCCTCCAGCGTCGCCTGGAGGTGGTCCTTGGTGGCCCGCAGCTCGGCTTCCAGCCGGCGGACCATGGGATCGTCGGCGGCGATCGCCCCTGGCTCGATCTCCGGTTGCGGGTCCCCCGCCGGGACCACCACGTCCTGGAATACGATCATGAACAGCCCTGAGTCCTCCCCCAGCTCCGGCATCGGCCGCACGATCACGTTCACCCGCTGCGTCTGGCCGTCCAGCTCGAAGGCGACGTTGTCGTGGACCACCGGCACCCGCGAGGTGACCGCCTTGTGGAGGGCCGTGCGCACGTCGAGCCGCAGCCCCTTGCGCGCCATGTCGATGACGTTGACCGTGGGGGTCCCCGAGGGCGCCTCCAGGTACCGCCCGGTGCGGGGGGAGAAATAGATGATCTCCCCCCCCTCGTGGACCACCACGCAGGCCGGCGCGTAGCTCTCCAGCAGGACCGCCTCGAAGGTGCGCGCCACCTCGACCTGGCGGGGGACGGCACGCCGCTGGAGGTCCTCGGTGGCGCGGAGCCCCAAGCGCCCCCGCTCGCTCAGGGGGAAGCTGAAGGGGGGGCGGGTGACCGTGTCGCGCGATTGGAAGAGGCGGTGCTTCTTGTCGAGCGTGCGGAACAGCTCGGGCTGGCCGGCCACCATCTCGGAGGGCCCCAGGAAGAGGAACCCCCCTGGCCGCAGGGCGTAGTGGAAGAGCGCGACGATCTTCTTCTGCAGCTCGCTCTCGAGGTAGATCAGGACGTTCCGGCAGGAGACCAGGTCGAGCCGCGAGAACGGCGGATCGGCGATCAGGTTGTGGAGCGAGAACAGGCACGTGTCGCGGATCTCGCGCGAGACCTGGTACATGTTGCCGTGGCGGACGAAGAAGCGGTCGAGCCGCTCCCGGGAGATCTGGGCCGCCACCGCCTCCGGGTAGATCGCCTGCCGGGCCGCCTCCAGCGCCTGGGAGTCGATGTCGGTGGCGAACACCTGCACCTGAGGGGGCTTACCCAGCTTCGCCGCGTGCTCGCGCAGCAGCATGGCGAGCGAGTACGCCTCCTCACCCGTGGCGCACCCCGCCACCCAGACGCGCACGAAGCCGTCCTCGTCCTTCCCCTCGAACAGGCGGGGAACGACCTTGTCGGCCAGGAGCGCGAAGGCCTCGGGATCGCGGAAGAAGTGGGTCACGCTGATCAGCAGGTCACGAAAGAGCTGCTCGACCTCCTGGGGGTCGTTGCTCAGCGACTCCACGTAAGCATATATCGAAGCGGCGTTCGACTCACTCATGCGGCGGCGCACCCGGCGCACCAGGGTGCTCTGCTTGTAGCGCCGGAAGTCGTGCCCGGTCTCGCGGCGCAGGATCGCGCAGATCTTGCCGAGGTGCCCCACGATCTCCTCGCGGAGCTGCTCGGGGCTCCCCCCCTCGCGCAGCCGCCTCTGGTGCTCGATCAGCCGGGCCGGCATCCGCTCGACGGCGGCGATGAGGTCGACCGCGCCGGTAAGGATGGCGCTGCGGGGCATGCTGTCGTAGCCGGCTGTCTCGGGGGCCTGCACCAGGGTCAGGCCGCCCCGCTCCTTGACCGCCTTGAGCCCGAGGACGCCGTCCGTCCCCGTGCCGGAGAGGATGATGGCGACCGCCTCGTCCTCCTGGTCCTCGGCGAGCGAGCGGAAGAAGCGGTCGATGGGCGAGCGCCGGCCGCGGACCGCCCGCGCCGGCTTCGATAGATACAGCACGCAGTCGTCGATGGTCAGCGTGCCGTGCGGCGGCATGACGTAGATGTGGTTCGCGTGGACCACCGTCTCTTCCTCGACCGTCCGCACCGGCATCGGCGTCAGCGGGGCGAGCAGCTCGGGGATGAGCGTCTCGTGGCGGGGCGAGAGGTGCTGGATGAGGACGAAGGCGAAGCCGGTGTCGGCCGGCATGTGGCGGAACAGCTCGCGGATGGCTTCGAGGCCGCCGGCGGAGGCGCCGATCGCCACCACCGGGCAGGGGTGGGAATTCGGGCCCGGGGCCGCGCACGTCTCCACCGGCGCGCCGATCTCCTCCCCTCCCTGCGGATCCTTCAGGTCCGTCATTCGCTTCCCCTTCAGCCGGGATACTCCATGAGAGCCGTGATAAGAACGACTCAAGGAATCCAAGAAGCGTGCCAGTCGTGGGATCGACGGATCGGGGGGGATGGAGAGAGCCTGGTGCCGGAGAGGGGATTCGAACCCCTAAGCCCGAAGGCGGCGGATTTTAAGTCCACTGCGTATACCGTTTCGCCACTCCGGCGGCGGGGAAATTCTACAGCGGCATGAGCTTCTTTTACCGCCCTGGAAGGGCGGGTATTCGCCAGCCTGGGGTTTCAACCCCAGGCGGATGGCCGGATCGCCGTTTTCGCCCCCGGCACCGCCGCCGTCCGCCCCCTCCCCGCCTGGGGTTGAAACCCCAGGCTATTCAAATACCGCCCCTCCAGGGCGGGCAAAGAGGGGGGAGGAGGAGATGTGTGCTATACTCCCGTTTCATGAAG
>QHVW01000303.1 GCA_003223675.1 Acidobacteriota bacterium | reverse complement strand
ATGCAAGCTCAGGTTTGCGGCAAGAGTGCAAGGATGGATCGGTGGGTTGCGGGCTCGGCTCGCGACAAATGAGCCTCGTTTGCGTCGTTCCAAGCCGGGGTCGCGGCGTTTTGGGGAATGATGCGAGGCGAGGGATCTACCGCGCCAGCGCGGCCGCGATCCGCTCCAGGCCTTCGGCGAGCGTGGCGCGGGAGCAGGCGAAGGAGAGACGGATGTGATCGTCGGCGCCGAAGGCGGCGCCGGGCACCACGGCCACGGCCGCTTCCTCGAGCAGGTATTCGGCGATCTCGATCGAGCTCCGCCGGCCCGGGCCGAAGCAGCCGCGGACCTCGGGGAAGGCGTAGAAGGCGCCGTGCGGCGGGATGCAGCGGAAGCCGGGGATGCGGTTCAGGCCCTCGGCGATGATCTCGCGGCGCGCCCGGTATTCGGCGATCATCACCTCCACCTCGGGCTCGGCGTGGCGCAGCGCCGCCAGCGCCCCCACCATGGCGAAGGAGGTGGGGTTGGAGGTGGCGTGGCTCTGGATGCTCTCGACCGCATGCACGACGGGCGCCGGCCCCAGCAGGTAGCCGATCCGCCAGCCGGTCATCGCGTAGGTCTTGGAGAACGAGCCCACCAGGGCCACGGCGTCGGGAAACTCGGCGGCGAGGGCGGCGGCGCTGGCGGGCGGCGCGTCGTAGACGAAGCGCTCGTAGGTCTCGTCCGAGATCACCATCAGGCCGCGCTCGGCGGCGAAGGCGACCACTCGCCGCAGGTCCTCGGGGCTGATCACGCCTCCCGTGGGATTGCAGGGGGCGTTGAGGAGGATCGCCCGGGTGCGGGTCGTCACCGCTTCCAGAAGCGGGCCGGCATGGATGCGGAAGCCGTCCTCGACCGACGTGGGCACCGTGACGGGGGTGGCGCCGGCGAAGCGGATCTGCTCGGGGAAGGTCACCCAGCAGGGGGAGGGCAGGACCACCTCGTCCCCCGGCTCCAAGAGGGCTAGCGTCAGCTCGAAGAGCGCCGCCTTGCCGCCCACGGTGACCACGCAGTCCTTCCCCTGCCAGGGGGAGCCCCAGCGGGCGGCGGAGGATTCGGCGATCGCCGACCGCAGCTCGGGGGTGCCGCTGCCGGGGGTATAGCGGGTGAACCCCTCGGCGAGAGCCTGGCGGGCCGCCTCCACCGCCACCGGGGGGGACGGGAAGTCGGGCTCGCCGGCCCCGAAGTCCATGACTTTCACGCCGCGAGCCTTGAGCTCGGCGGCCCGGCGCGTCACCCGCAGGGTGGCGGATTCCTGGATCGCGGCGGCACGGGCGGATAGTTTCACGGGCGCGGATCGTATCATCGGAGCACCTTTACTGGGTCAGGTTGACGAGCGCCCGGCCTCCCGCCCGGGCATGAATGCCCGGGCTACGATTCAACCGAAAAGCCGGGTGAACCCGGCTCCTGGAGGAGCGTCCCTGACTTCGGAGCCGGCTTCAGCCGGCTTTTCGTTTCCCACATAGCCCGGGCATTCATGCCCGGGCGGGGCGGGCCGGGCAATCTAAGCAAGTAGAATCATCGGTGAGCCGTGAATAAAATCGGCCCGCGATCTGTTCCCGGGGGGTGGTGAGGATCCCATGACCAGAGGGCAAAGCAGGACCCGCTTTCTCTTCACGAGCACGCTCCTCCTCCTGGCGCTGGCCGGGCGGCCCGGACGGATCGAGGCGCAGCTCCAGGCGCCCAAGAAGGCGACGTTCGTCCTCAACGCGGACCGCACGGCGTACGATCCCGGCGCTCCCGCCCGCGTCGCCGCCCTGGTGAGCATCGAGCACGGCTGGCACATCAACAGCCACGAGCCGAGCTTCGAATATCTGATCCCCACCGTCTTCGATCTGGACCTGCCGGCCGGCTGGCCCCAGGAGACCGTCCGCTATCCGGCGGCGGAGATGAAGATCTTCTCCTTCGATCCGCACCCGCTGGCGATCTACGAGGGCGACGTGGTGGAGGTCGCCTCGTTCCAGGTGCCCAAGGCGGCGAAGCCGGGAATCTATCCGCTCCAGGGCTCGCTGACCTATCAGGCCTGCAACGACAAGGAGTGCCTGCCGCCGGTGACGGCGCAGGCGCGGATCGAATTGAGGATCGGTTCCGGGGGCCAGCCGCAGCAGGGCGATCTCTTCGTCCTGGCGGCAAAAGGGGGAGGAAGCGGCGCGGAGGGAGCGGCTTCGCGGCCGGCCTCCGCCCGGCCGCCCGCCGGGAGCCTCGCCGTGACGCTGCTGCTGGCCTTGCTCGGCGGGCTGATCCTCAACGCCATGCCGTGCGTGCTGCCGGTGCTCTCGCTCAAAATCTTCGGCCTGGTGCGCAGCGCCGGGCACGGCCGCGCCGAGGTGGTGCGGGGGACGCTGGCCACCTCGGCGGGCATCCTGGCGTCGTTCTGGGCCCTGGCGCTGGCGGCCATCGCAGCGCACGCGGCCGGCGCGGCGGTCGGCTGGGGGGTGCAGTTCCAGCATCCGTGCTTCGTCGCCTTCCTGGCCGTGGTGGTGGTGCTCTTCTCGCTGAATCTCTGGGGGATGTTCGAGGTCCCCCTGCCGCGGGCGCTCGCCGAGCTGGGCGGCAGCGGGCCGCGCGAAGGGGTGGCCGGCCACTTCGCCTCCGGCCTGTTCGCCACGCTGATGGCGA